>NZ_MJIR01000046.1:0-17317 GCF_001878835.1 Microbacterium sp. AR7-10
GCGTCTCGTGGGCTCGGAGATGTGTATAAGAGACAGGGTCGTGTACCGCGCGACCGACGACTGGGCTGTTCAGGAGGAGGGCATCGCGCTGGCGGCCGAGGCGCAGTCGACGCAGATCGCTCCAGGACCGTCCGCGTCCTGACATCCGCCGCGGTCATCGGCCCCCGCTGACCGTCGAGGCCCCCTCCGATCCGCGTGGATCGGAGGGGGCCTCGACGATGTGCGGACCCGCGTCAGGCTACTTCTTGCCCTGCGCGGCGACCGCGGCCGCTCCGGCTGCGGCGGCCTCGGGATCGAGGTAGCGGCTCGGACCGGTGGGCACGTTGTCGTCGTCGAGCTCGTAGACCAGCGGGATGCCGGTGGGGATGTTGAGCTCGGCGATGTCGTCGTCGCTGATGCCCTCGAGGTGCTTGACCAGGCCGCGCAGCGAATTGCCGTGCGCAGTGACGAGGACCGTCTTGCCGGCCTCGAGGTCGGGGACGATCGCATCGTTCCAGTACGGCAGCAGACGATCGATGACGAGCTTGAGCGACTCGGTGCGCGGCACCTCGCCATCGATGCCCGCGTAGCGGGCGTCGTGCACCTGGCTGAACTCGCTGTCATCCGCCAGCGCGGGCGGCGGCACGTCGAACGAGCGGCGCCACAGCTGGAACTGCTCGGGCCCGAACTCCTCGAGCGTCTGCGCCTTGTCCTTGCCCTGCAGCGCACCGTAGTGGCGCTCGTTGAGGCGCCACGAGCGCGTCACCGGGATCCACAGACGGTCGGCCGCATCGAGCGCGATGTTCGCGGTCTGGATCGCGCGGCTCAGCAGCGACGTGTGCAGCACATCGGGCAGCAGCCCGGATTCGGCAAGCAGCTCGCCGCCGCGCCTGGCCTCGGCTTTGCCCTGCTCGGTCAGGCGGACATCCACCCATCCCGTGAAGAGGTTGAGCTGGTTCCATTCGCTCTGGCCGTGACGCAGAAGAATCAGAGTGCGGGTCATGGGTCCAGACTATCTTTTCTGCTTGCGGGGGCGGGCTGCGTGACGTTCCCCGCGCTCGCAGAACGGGTGCCCCTCCCGCTTCGCGGGTCCCTCCCCGATGCTCGCGCCGGGAACGTCACTCCGCCCTCGACTGCACGTGTGGAGTGCGAGCGAGGTGGAAGTAGGGGGAGGATAGGAGGATGAGCGCACCTCTCGGGCAGCCGACACGAGGGACGACGGGCACGAATCGGCTGCGGCGCAACGACCGGTGGATCGCAGCGTCGGAGGCGCTGCGCAGAGCATCCGATCCTCTCGTCGTCGACCTGGGCTACGGCGCCAGCGGGGTCACCGCGTTCGAGCTCGCGACCAGGCTGCGGCAGGCGCGAGCGGATGCCGAGGTGCTGGGCCTCGAGATCGACCCCGAGCGGGTCGCCACGGCCCGCGCACAGCTCGACGAGGTGCGGGCAGGGCGCACCCCGTTCGCGGCCGACCTTCCCGTGTCGTTCGCGCGCGGCGGCTTCGAGGTGCCGGTGCCGGACGGCCGGCGCCCCGCTGTGATCAGGGCCATGAACGTGCTGCGGCAGTACGACGAGGCCGAGGTGGCCGACGCGTGGCAGCGCGTCGCGTCCCGGCTCGCTCCGGGCGGCATGCTCGTCGAGGGCACCTGCGACGAGATCGGTCGCATCGCCAGCTGGGTCGATGTGACCGGCCGGGGCCGGCCGGTCAGGTTCACGATCTCACTCCGGCTGGCGCAGCTCGAGCATCCGGGAGTCGTCGCCGAGCGGCTGCCGAAGGCGCTCATCCATCGCAACGTGCCCGGCGAGCGCATCCACGACCTGCTCACCGCGCTGGATCGCGAATGGGAGCGCGCGGCTCCCCTGTCGACCTTCGGCCCCGTGCAGCGCTGGCTCGCGGCCGTGTCGGCGCTGAAGGCGCAGGGCATCGCGATCCAGGGCACGAAGTCGCGCTGGCGTCTCGGAGAGCTCACCGTGCCGTGGGCGAGCGTCGCCCCGAGCGACTGACCGGACGTCGGACTCAGCGCGCGTGCCGGGGGTCCTCGCCGGCGGGGCGGCGGGACAGACGCGTCAGACGCGGCACGTCGGCGGTGGCGCCCGCGTCGGCGGGAACGATCACCTGCTGCGCTGCGGCGATCAGCGCCTCCCCCGCGCGCACGACCAGTTCGCCCACCGGCGCGCGGCGCGACAGCATCGCCAGGGCGATCGGGCCGTCTTCGTGATGCGTCGCGACCGACGTGATGTGGCCGACCTCGGCATCCCCCGCCAGCACCGCGTCGCCCGGCGACGGCATCACGACGTCGCTGCCGTCGAGCAGCAGCGCCGCCAGACGGCGCGGCGGGTGCCCCAGGTTGTGCACCTTCGCGACCGTCTCCTGCCCGCGGTAGCAGCCCTTGTTCAGATGCACGGCGCTGCGGATCCAGTCGGCCTCGTGCGGGATGCTGCGGTCGTCGACCTCACGCGCCCAGCGCGGCCGCCACGCCGCGATACGCAGCGCCTCGGCGGCGAGCGCCCCCGCGAACGGGCCGGCGAGGGAGTCCGCGTCGTCGACGACGGCGATGCTCCAGGAGTAGTCCGCGGCGGGATGACCGGCCTCGGCCGCGTACTGGTGACCGCCGGGCTGCACGTGAGCCCACGGATCGCGCCAGATCAGCGGGACGCCGTTCGGGGCGGATGCCGTGGTGCGCGACTCGGCGGCGCCGCCGGCGAAGAAGCCGACGAGCGCGGCATCCGGTCGCGGCGTGACCGTGACCCGGGAGCGGAAGACCATCCGCTGCAGCCATGCCGCCAGCTTCTCGGCGTCCCCGTCGTCGACGATCAGCCAGACCGACGAGCCGTCCTCGAGCACGCCCGCCGCGTGCTCCACCCGACCCTGCGGGTCGAGCACGAGCAGCTCGGTGCTGTCGCCGGCTCGCAGCCGAGCCACCGACTGCGAGGTGATCGAGTCCAACCAGGTCAGCCGGTCGACGCCTGCGACCTCGATGAGCACCCGGTCGGTGAGCGGCGCGAGCGCCTCACCGGACGCCAGACGTCGCTGCTCGATGAGCGGGTTGCCGAAGTGCGCGATGAGATCGCCCTCGCGCACGGCGCCGATGATGCCGTCGAACGTCGCCACGTCAGACCTTCGCCAGGCGAGCCGACGCGTGCGACTTGAGCGTCTCACCGAGGGCCGTGATGTCCCACGCCCAGAGGAGGTGCGAATCCACCAGCCCGTACATGCGCGTGGCGGCCGAGTACGCCTTCGCGCCGGCCGGACGCACGACGGCGTCCGTCGCGATGTCGATGCGGGGACCGGCGATGCGACCGAGATACAGCTCCAGCGTTCCGTCGGAGTGCGTCACCGAGACCTGGAGCGGGAATCCGTCGTCGGTGCGCAGCGCCTCGACGTCGTCGACGGTCCGCGGCGTCGGAGCGGCGGTGGGCGGCAGAAGTGCGGGTCCGGGGTCGGCATCCGTGCGCGGACGCTCGAGGCGCCAGAACCCCGTCTCGGCGAGGAGGGCGACGGGCTCGTCAGTGCCCTCGGCGCCGAGGAACGTCGCGGATGCGGCGTAGTTCAGGAAGGGACCGCCGTCGTGGCTGAAGCTCACGCGATGCGAGAACTCACCCTGGTAGCGCCGCTCACCCGCGGTGTATTCGATGACGCCGGTGCCCTCCCAGACCCCGAGCAGCCACGACAGCGGCGCGAGATCAGCCGGAAGGCCGGTGGGCAGCTCGATCACGACGGCGTCTGATCAGCGCTGGCCGCGGAACAGGTTGACGAGCACGACGCCGGAGACGAAGGCGATCGCGAGGCTCGCCAGCCCCAGCAGGCCGAGGAAGAAGAATTCGAGCGCGACGAGGTCCATGCCCTTACTCTACCCCTCCCTCCGGAGCCGGGGAGGGGCAGGTCAGAGCGCGGACGCGAGCGCGGCGAGACCGAACACCCCGGAGACCGCGCCCATGATCATCAGCGCGCCGACCACGCTGCCGGCCATCCGGACGATGAAGCCCTGAGCGCGACCGTGAGCGAGCTGAACGGCGAACGAGACGAGCACGATCGCGCCGAAGGCGATCAGCAGCCAGCCGACCCTGTCCTCCTCGGGGAGCACGAAGCCGAGGGCGACCGCGACCACGAGGGACGCGATCCAGACCGCGACCATGCCGCGGAAGGCGCTGCGCGGGGCGAGGGCCGGTTCAGACATGGTGACATCGTAATGGCCGCACCTGCGGGTATCCGGCATGCCCGCCTCGGGCAGCCCGTCATCTGAGAAGCACCCGCCACTAGCATTGACGCGTGGTCCTCGTGCTGGCACTCACCTCCGCTCCCCCAGGGGATCCGGCACTGCCCGCGCTCGAACTGCTGTCGCACAGCATCCGGCACCACCCGCTCGACACCACCCGCCTGCTGGACCTGCCCGAGAGCGACGTCGTGATCGTCGACGCGCGCATCGATCTCGTCGCGGCGCGCACGACCTGCCGGCTGCTGCGCACCGCGGGCTCCGACATCCCCGTCCTGCTGGTGGTCACCGAGGGCGGCCTGAGCGCGATCGCGTCGGACTGGGGGTTCGACGACGTCCTGCTGTGCACGGCGGGCCCCGCCGAGATCGACGCCAGACTGCGGCTGGCGCTCGCGCGCGCCGACGCATCGGAACCCGCCCACGTGCAGGCCTCGGGCATCACGATCGACGAGCAGTCGTATTCCGCCAAGCTGCACGGCAAGCCGTTGGATCTCACCTACAAGGAGTTCCAGCTGCTGCACTTCCTGGCGACGCACCCGTCGCGGGTCTTCACCCGCGAGCAGCTGCTGAGCGACGTGTGGGGATACGACTACTTCGGCGGCACGCGCACAGTCGATGTGCACGTGCGGCGTCTGCGGGCGAAGCTCGGCGACGCCGAGCAGGTCATCGGCACCGTCCGGAACGTGGGCTACCGCTTCAATCTGCACGACGACGCCCCGACCGCGCCCGTCTGAGTTCGCTCTTCGGGCACCGGCGGATGCAAAGATGTACTCCATGATGGAACCCGCCCTTGTCGACACCGGCCTCGGGGATGCCGAAGACGACGATTTCGATGCGCACGAGGCTCCGGACGCGGTGCTGCCCGACCACCGCTACCACGACCGGGAACTGAGCTGGCTGGCCTTCAACCGGCGCGTGCTCGAGCTGGCCGAGGATCCGTCGCTGCCCGAGCTGGAACGGGCGAACTTCCTCGCGATCTTCGCCAGCAACCTCGACGAGTTCTTCATGGTGCGGGTGGCCGGGCTCAAGCGCCGCATCCTCACCGGGCTCGCCGTGCCGACGAACGTCGGCCGGTCACCCAGCGACGTGCTCAGCGACATCTCGCGGGACGCGTACGCTCTGCAGCTGCGCCACGCCGCTGTGTGGAACGACCTCGTGCGCCCGGCGCTCGCTGACGCCGGCATCGAGATCACCGACTGGGACGACCTCACCGACGCCGAACGCGGCGCCCTCGGCGAGTACTTCCAGGCGCAGGTCTTCCCCGTGCTCATGCCGCTCGCCGTCGACCCCGCGCACCCGTTCCCGTACATCTCGGGGCTGTCGCTGAACCTTGCGATCCGCATCCGCAACGCCCGCACCGGGCGGCAGGACTTCGCCCGCCTCAAGGTGCCCACCATGCTGCCGCGCTTCGTCGAGGTGCCGGGGAGGAGTCCGATCACACGGTTCATCCGCCTCGAGGAGCTCATCGCCAACCACCTCGGCGACCTCTTCCCCGGCATGGAGGTGCTCGACCACCACGCCTTCCGACTCACCCGCAACGAGGACGTCGAGATCGAGGAGGACGAGAGCGAGAACCTCATCCAGGCGCTCGAGGCGGAGCTGCTGCGACGCCGCTTCGGCCCGCCGATCCGCCTCGAGATCACCGAGGACATGGATGACATCACCCTCGAGCTGCTGATCAGGGAGCTCGACATCACCGACCAGGAGGTCTACCGGCTGCCCGGTCCGCTCGACCTTCGCGGTCTGTTCGATCTGGGGCGCCTCGACCGCCCCGATCTGCGGTACCCGCCGCATCTGCCCACCACGGCCGTGGCGTTCCAGCCGGGTGACAGCAACGAGCGCTCCGACATCTTCCGCGCGATCCGCAAGGCCGACGTGCTCGTGCACCACCCGTACGAGTCATTCGCGACGAGCGTGCAGGCGTTCCTCGAGCAGGCGGCCCGCGACCCGCATGTGCTCGCCATCAAGCAGACCCTGTACCGCACCTCGGGAGACAGCCCGATCGTGCAGGCCCTGATCGACGCGGCCGAATCCGGCAAGCAGGTTCTCGCCCTCGTCGAGGTCAAGGCGCGCTTCGACGAGGCGAACAACATCGTCTGGGCGCGCAAGCTCGAGAAGGCCGGCGTGCACGTGGTGTACGGCCTGGTGGGGCTGAAGACGCACTGCAAGCTCGCGCTGATCATCCGCCAGGAAGAGGGCGCGCTGCGCCACTACTCGCACATCGGCACGGGCAACTACAACCCGAAGACCAGCCGCATCTACGAGGACTTCGGCCTGTTCACCGCCGACCCTCAGGTGGGCAAGGACCTGACCAGGCTGTTCAACGAGCTCAGCGGCTACGCGATCGAGAAGAAGTTCAAGCACCTGCTCGTCGCCCCCCGCCATCTGCGGAAGGGCCTGATGCGGCACATCGACGCGGAGCGCGCGAACGCCGAGGCCGGCAAGCCCGCCCGCATCCGCATCAAGGTCAACTCGATGGTCGACGAGGAGATCATCGACGGCCTGTACCGAGCCAGCATGGCCGGGGTGAAGATCGATGTCTGGGTGCGCGGCATCTGCAGCCTGCGCGTCGACCTGCCTGGCGTGAGCGACAACATCACCGTGCGCAGCATCCTGGGCCGCTACCTGGAACACTCCCGGCTGTTCATGTTCGAGAACGACGGAGCCCCGATCGTCTACATCGGCAGCGCCGACATGATGCACCGCAACCTCGACCGTCGCGTCGAGGCGCTGGTGCGCCTGCGCGACCCCGCGCACCTGCAGGAGCTGCACGACCTGTTCGACCTCGCGATGGACCCGCGCACCAACTCCTGGCATCTGGGCGAGGGCGGTGAATGGAAGCGGGTCGCGGAGGCCGACGGACAGCCCCTGCTCGACCTGCAGGATCTGACGATGGCGAGCGTGCAGGGCCGCCGGCGACGCAGCAAGCGCGCGATCCGATGAGCGACTCGGCGGTCTACGCGGCGGGCGCGATCGTCTGGCGGATGGTCGACGACAAGCTCAAGGTGCTGCTGATCCATCGCACGAAGTACCGCGATGTAACGCTGCCGAAGGGCAAGGTCGACCCGGGCGAGATGCTCGCCGAGACCGCCGTGCGCGAGGTGCGCGAGGAGACCGGGATCCAGGTGTCGCTGGGGGTGCCCGTCGGCGTCAGCAGGTACTGGATGCGTCCGAAGCGGCAGAAGGTCGTGCACTACTGGGCTGCGGAGGCGACCGACGCCGCGATCCGCGCCTCGTCGTTCGTGCCGAACGGGGAGATCTCCGGCGTCGAGTGGGTGAGCCTGAAGAAGGCGCGCAAGCACCTGAGCTATCCGGTCGATGTCGAGATCCTCGACAACTTCATCCGGCTCGTCGACGACGGCGTGCTGCGCACCTTCCCCATCATCGCCCTGCGGCACGCCAAGGCGGTCGCCCGCGCGGACTGGCACGAGGCGGACGCCGCTCGGCCGCTCACCGACAGGGGACTGCGGCAGGCGAAGGCGATCGTCGGCCCGCTGCGCGCGTTCGGTGTGCGTCGCATCGTCACGAGCGACGCCGTGCGGTGCACGCAGACGGTCGCGCCCCTCGAGCGCAAGCTGGGGCGGATGGCCCGCCTGACCCCGAAGCTCAGTCAGGATGCGTGGGATGCCGACACCGCGGATGTGCGCTCGGTGATCGGACGACGCGTGCGCTCGCGCAAGGCGACGGTGCTGTGCAGCCACGGCCCGGTGCTTCCGGGCATCCTGTCGGAGCTCGCCCTCGCCACCGGAACCGTCCCCGGGTCCTACATCGACAGCGCCAGCGCCCTGAACGTCGCGGCGTTCTCGGTCGTGCACCTGTCCGCCACCAACCCCGGCTCCGGGATCATCTCGATCGAGACCCACGAGCCGAAGGTCTGACACTGACGCCCGAGGGTGCGGCGCGCACTGTCCGCCCCTCGTTCACCTCCCGTTCACCTCACGGGGAGAGTCTCGTTAACCGGCCCTCCTAACGTCACTGTGTGCCCTGCACCGGGCCATACACATTCCCCGATCGAACGGATCCACAGTGAAGATCACCCGCATCGCTCGTCTCAGCGCCGTCGGCGCTGTCGCCGCCCTCGCACTCGCCGGCTGCGCCGCGAACGAAGCTCCCGCCTCCGACAACGGCGACGCGCCTGCCGCGTCGAACCTCGAGGGCACCCTCAAGGCCACCGGCGCCTCGTCGCAGGGCTCGGCGCAGGAGGCCTGGGTCGCGGCATTCCAGACGGCCAACAGCGGCGTCACCATCAACTACGAGCCCACCGGATCGGGCACCGGCCGCCAGAACTTCATCGCCGGCGCGAGCGATTTCATCGGCTCCGACCGCGCCTTCAAGCTGGAGGAGTTCGGCGACGGGTTCAAGACCTGCTCGTCCGAGAACATCGTCGAGGTGCCGCTGTACATCTCGCCCGTCGCCGTCGCCTTCAACCTCGAGGGCGTCGACGAGCTCAACCTCGACGCGAAGACGATCGCGGGCATCTTCGCCGGCACGATCACCAACTGGAACGACGCGGCGATCGCCTCGCAGAACGAGGGCGTGACGCTTCCCGACCTGGCGATCTCACCCGTGCACCGCTCCGACGACTCCGGCACGACCGAGACCTTCACGGCGTACCTCAACGCGACCGCTCCCGACGTGTGGACCAACGAGGCCGACGGCGTGTGGCCGCTCCAGGGCGGCGAAGCCGCTCAGGGCACCTCGGGCGTCGTCCAGGCGATCAAGGCGGGCAACGGAGCGATCGGCTACGCCGACGCCTCGCAGACGAAGGAGCTCGGCCAGGTCAAGGTGGGCGTCGGCGGCGAGTACGTCGCGTACTCCGCCGAGGCGGCCGCTGCACTGGTCGAGGCGTCGCCGCTCGAGGAGGGTCGCGGAGACGCCGACCTCGTCTTCGACGTCGACCCCGCCGCCGCGCCTGCCGGCTCGTACCCGATCGCCCTGGTCAGCTACCTGATCGCCTGCGAGCAGTACGAGGACCAGAACACCGCTGAGCTCGTGAAGGCGTACTTCGAGTACGTCGCCAGCGAGGAGGGACAGCAGGCCGCTGCGGACAACGCCGGCAGCGCCCCGATCTCTGAGGGCCTGCGCGAGAAGGTCCTCGCCGCGATCGACACGATCAAGGTCGGCTGACCCATCTTCACCAGCTGATTCCGATGCCCCCGCGTCCGATCCGACGCGGGGGCATCGGAGGTCAGCCCTCATACGCACTTCGACCCGAAACGGAGACCATGAGCACGACGACCAGGCAGGCGCCGCCTGCCCCGATCAGAGCCAGGCAGCGCCTCGGCGACCGGGTGTTCTCCGGCAGCGCCCTCGGCGCCGGGATCATCATCCTCGTCGTGCTCGCCGCGGTGGCCGCGTTCCTCGTCATCCAGAGCCTGCCCGCCTTCGCACCCGATACGAGCGACAACCACATCCTCGAGGGGCGCTCGTTCTGGGAGTACGTCGGGCCGCTCGCCTTCGGCACCGTCTGGGCGTCGTTCCTCGCCTTGCTCATGGCGACGCCGATCGCGATCGGCATCGCGCTGTTCATCTCGCACTACGCGCCCCGCCGTCTCGCCGGGGTGCTGGGCTACATCATCGACCTTCTCGCCGCCGTGCCCTCGGTCGTCTTCGGCCTCTGGGGCGGACTGGTGCTCGCCCCCCTGCTGCAGCCCGTGTACGCCTGGCTCAACGCGAACGCCGGCTGGATCCCGATCTTCGGCGGCCAGGTCTCCTCGACCGGCAAGACGATCATGACGGCCGCCGTCGTGCTCGCGGTCATGGTCATCCCGATCATGACCGCCATCTGCCGCGAGGTGTTCCTGCAGACGCCGAAGCTGCACGAAGAGGCGGCCCTCGCACTCGGCGCCACGCGCTGGGAGATGGTGCGCATGGCCGTGCTGCCGTTCGCGCGCGGCGGCATGGTCTCGGCGGTCATGCTCGCGCTGGGTCGCGCCCTCGGCGAGACGATGGCTGTGACCATGGTGCTCTCCCCCGCCGCGGTCTACAGCTTCCTCGTGCTGACCGCCACCAACCCGACGCCGATCCCCGCGAACATCGCCCTCGCCTTCCCCGAAGCGCACGACACGGGTGTCAACACCCTCATCGCCACCGGCCTCGTGCTGTTCGTCGTGACCTTCGCGGTCAACGCGCTCGCCCGTTGGATCGTGGCGCGCCGCGCCGAGTTCTCTGGAGCGAACTGACATGACCACGTCTCTGCAGCGCACCGACACGACCACGCCCGGCACCGCGCGCCCCTCCTCCTCGCTCACCGCCGGCCGGCTCGCCCCGTGGGCCCCGTGGGCTCTGCTCGGGGCATCCCTCGCCACCTCGTTCACCGTGTTCGCCCTCGGCGCGATCGGCGGCGACCCTGCGGACTTCAACATCGCCGGCGCGGCCATCGTCGGCGTGCTGATCTACATGGTGCTCATCACCGTCGTCTCCTCGATCGCGGAGAGCCGTCGCAAAGCCGTCGACCGGCTGATGACGGCGCTGGTGAGCGCCGCGTTCGTCGTCGCCCTGCTGCCGCTGATCTCCCTGCTGTGGACGGTCGTCACCAACGGCGTCAGCCGCTTCGACGCCGAGTTCTTCAGCTACTCGATGCGCAACATCGTCGGGGAGGGCGGCGGAATCGTGCACGCCATCTGGGGCACGGTGCTCGTCACGCTCACCGCGACCGTGATCGCCGTGCCGGTGGGTCTGATGACCTCGATCTACCTCGTGGAGTACGGCCGCGGCCGCATCGCCAAGGGCATCACCTTCCTCGTCGACGTGATGACGGGCATCCCGTCGATCGTGGCCGGTCTGTTCATCTACTCCGTGTTCGCCCTGCTCGTGCGGCCCGGGATCTCGATGGGTCTCATGGGCGCCCTGGCCCTCGCCGTGCTCATGGTTCCGGTGGTCGTCCGCGGCAGCGAGGAGCTGCTGCGCATCGTCCCGAACGAGCTGCGCGAGGCGTCGTACGCGCTCGGCGTGCCGAAGTGGCTCACGATCCTGAAGATCGTGCTGCCCACCTCGATCGCCGGCATCACGACCTCGGTCATGCTCGCCATCTCGCGCGTCATCGGCGAGACCGCCCCGCTGCTGCTGACCGCAGGCTTCACCGCCAGCCTCAACACGAACCTCGTGAACTCTCAGATGATGACGCTGCCGGTGTTCGTCTACAACTCGTACATGAACCAGGGCACCGCGGCCGACGCCTCGGTGGCCCGCGCCTGGGCGGGCGCGCTCACCCTCATCCTCATCGTCATGCTGCTGAACCTGCTCGCGCGCCTGATCGCCAAGTGGTTCGCCCCGAAGACCGCCGGCCGCTGAGTCGCACCCGAATCCCAAGGAACCCGATATGTCCAAGAGCATCGAAGTCAACGACCTCAACGTCTACTACGGCGACTTCCTCGCCGTGGAGGGCGTCTCCCTCGAGATCCAGCCGCGCAGCGTGACGGCGTTCATCGGCCCGTCCGGCTGCGGCAAGTCCACGTTCCTGCGCACGCTGAACCGCATGCACGAAGTCATCCCCGGCGCGCGCGTCGAGGGCGAGGTGCTGCTCGACGGCAAGGACCTCTACGGCGCGGGCGTCGACCCGGTGCTCGTGCGCCGTCAGGTGGGCATGGTGTTCCAGCGTCCGAACCCGTTCCCGACGATGTCGATCAAGGAGAACGTGCTCGCGGGCGTGAAGCTCAACAACGGCAAGATGTCGAAGAGCGACCAGGATGCGCTCGTCGAGAAGTCGCTGATGGGCGCGAACCTCTGGAACGAGGTCAAGGACCGCCTCGACAAGCCCGGTTCGGGCCTGTCGGGCGGTCAGCAGCAGCGACTGTGCATCGCGCGTGCGATCGCCGTCTCGCCCGAGGTGCTGCTGATGGACGAGCCGTGCTCGGCCCTCGACCCGATCTCGACCTTCGCGATCGAAGAGCTCATCCAGGACCTCAAGAACGAGTACACGATCGTTATCGTGACCCACAACATGCAGCAGGCCAGCCGGGTGTCGGACAAGACGGCGTTCTTCAACATCGCCGGCACCGGCCAGCCCGGCAAGCTGATCGAGTTCGACGACACCGCTACGATCTTCACCACGCCCGCCGCGCAGGCCACCGAGGACTACGTCTCAGGTCGATTCGGGTGACCGAGGCCGCTGTCGCGTCTTCGGATCCGTCGCTCACGACGGGCGTCAGCGCGGCGAGAGCAGGAACGCGTTCAGCTCGGCGGTCAGGTCGGGGTCGGATGCCAGGGGCGCGCCGTCGACAGCCGTGATCGGCGCAGCGAGGCGGATGCTCGACACGAGCCATGCCGCATCGGCCTTCGTCAGGTCGGAGGCGGTCAGGGTCTCGTAGCGGGTGGTGCGCCCGTGGGACTCGAGGTACTCGAACACGCTGAGCTGGGTGGTCCCGTGCAGGATGCCGCCCGCCGGCGCCGGCGTGAGGAACTCCCCGCCCGCGCGGATGATCAGCGACGCGGTCGGCGCCTCGAGCACGTACCCGTCGCGGGTGACGAAGATCGCGTCGTCGGTGCCGCGCCGCCTGGCTTCGCGCAGCGCAGCCATGTTCACCGCGTACGACAGCGTCTTCGCGCCGAGCAGCAGCCATGGCGCGCGCTCCCCCGCGCCGAGGTCATAACCCCGATCGAGGGTGACGACCGTGATTCCGTTGCGCCGCACAGCATCGAAATCGGGGGCCGCCGCCACGGTCGCCCACGCCGTCGGTGCCGGCCCGTGCTCGACGCCCCGGCTGAGGATGAGCTTGACCACGGCCTCGCCCGCCGGAGCCTGGGCCGCGACGACCTCGATCGCCTGACGCCACTGCGCCAGGTTCGGTGCGGGCAGATCGCACAGGCGGGCGGAGTGCGCGAGGCGCTGCACGTGCGCCTCGACCTCGTTCGCATGCCCGTCGACGACCCCGATCGACTCGAACACGCCGTCGCCGCGCTGCGTGCTGAGCTCGCCCACGCTGAGCGCGGGCGCGGTGACATCCATCGGCGTGAACGTGTCGCGGAAGTCCGCACGGTCGTCAGCTGCGTCGGCGGGGGCGATCATGAGGGCGAAGCGCTGGGCCATGTGCACAGCCTACGGCGACGGGAATACCCGTGCCGCTGACGCGTTACACTTGATCGGCCGGGCCGCATAACCCCGGGCTCCAATATTCGCCGCTGCGAGCGGCCTTCCGCCGAGAGGCGTTCTTGCGGTCCGGCTTTTCTTCTGCGTCAGGTCAGCATGCCGCGACGCCATGCGGCGGCGGAGGCCGCCAGGTCCTCGGCGTAGGCGGTCAACCGCAGCGCCCGCCGCGTGAGATCGCTCGACCGCTGCGGCTCGGTCGGCTCGTAGTCGTCTGCCGCGTGGGTCGCACCGGATGCCTGCACCCGGCAGTACGCGGCTGCGCGCTCGAGTGCCACCGAGAAATCGCCTCGGAACACGCCCCGCAGGATCGCGTCGACGAGATCGACCAGCTCACCCGGATCGGCGGGAGCCGGAGCACCGGCGATGGCCGCATCGGCGGTGTGCAGTTCGACGCGCCCGCGCTCGTAGAGCAGCGCGGTCAGCGGTGCGTCGGAGCGGACAGCGATCTGCAGCAGGTACAGCCGCCACAGGGCTCCGGGCAGCGAGCGCGCGGGAGCGTGCGACCAGAGCTCGGCGATCTCGTCGATGCCGTTCTCGGCCGCGAACGCGAGCAGCCGTGAGGTGACGGCACCCGATTCGTCGCTGCGCGCGCGTTCGAGCAGAGCGGATGCGGTGGCGTGGGCGACGCGCGACTGCTCGGCCGGGTCGGCTTCGCCGACGATGTTGTCGAAGGCCGCGGGCGGCCTGCGGACGGGGCGGTGGAACTGCTCGGGCATCCGTCAAGGCTACGCCCGCCATGCGGCAGCCGGGCCATCGATACCCGGACGCCAGGTCAGATCAGGCGGTCGGGATGACGATGATCGGATCGGTCGTCGGCAGGCCGGACGGCGATCCGCCGGCCTGCTCGATCGTCACTGCGATCACGTCGCCCGCGCGCATGGGCTGGTCGAGCAGCGCCGTCGTCGTGCCGTCGGCGGCGTCGAAGACACCTGCGGCGATCGGCTCGTCACCACGGACGAACCACAGCTCGTAGCTCTTGTCAGCTCCGAGATCGTCGAGTCCGGATGCCACAAGCACGGCCTTGCCGACCTCCCCCGACCAGTGCGCCGTCGCCGTGGCGCCGGAGTCGAGCCGCACCTCCGCCTGCTCGGCATCCGGGGCGGAGCGGATCTCGTCGAGCGCGACGACGGATGCCGGCCGCTGCAGCTGCGAGACCACCGTCGTCGTCGCCACGCCGGCGCCGACGATCAGCGCGAGGCCGGCGGCGAGCGCGAAGAACCTGCGGCGCCACGGTGCTCCCGCGCGCGCCGGTGCATCGGTCCCGACGTCGTCTGCGACTGTCGAGGGGGTCAGTTCCTCGAGTGCTGCTGCGCCATCCTGCGGCAGGCTCGCGATCTGCTGCAGCAGGCTCGAGCGCAGCGCCGGCGGAGGCGCGACCGGGGAGAGTCCGTCAGCGAGGAAGGCCACCGTGTCGCGGTCGTCGTCGGCGATGGCCTGCCATTCGGGATGCTCGGCGAGCGCCGCGGCGAACCGCCGCGCGTCGGCTTCCGCCAGGGCCCCGAGGGCGTGGGCGGCCGCGAGCTCCGCGAATTCCTGCTCATTCATGCTGCTGACACCCCCATCTCCCCGCGCAACCGCGTCAGTCCGTCCCGCATTCTCGTCTTGATCGTTCCCAGCGCCACTCCGGTGAGTGCCGCGATCTCGCTCTGGCTGTAGCCGCCGTAGTAGGCCAGGATCAGCGCCTCCTGCTGGGCCTCGGGCAGCGCCGAGAGAGCTGCGACCACGCGCTCGCCCTCCAGCTTCGATTCGACCGCCTCCTGCACCACGTCCCGTTCACCGCCGAGGTCGCGAACGCCGACGCGCATGTCGCGATCGGTGCTGGACTGCGACGATCGCACCCGGTCGACGGCCCGGCGGTGTGCGATCGTGAAGATCCAGGAACGGCCCTGACCTCTGTTCGGAGCGAACTTCGAAGCGGATTGCCAGATCTCGAGGAAGACCTCCTGCAGCACTTCCTCGCTCTGCGATCGGTTCACCACGACCTTGAGGATGAGAGCGAACACCCGCGGGGAGAGCAGATCGTAGAGCTCGGCGAAGGCGCGCTGGTCACCGTCGGCGACGCGAATGATGAGGTCGGCGGCGAGATCGCCGGACGATCCGTCCTCGACCACCTCGACGCCATCGATAACCATCTCGACAAGCATGCCCCATCCCTCCTCTCGCGCGTGAGTGTGACCCGCCATCCGTCACAGATTCTTCGGGTCTGAGAATCGAATCGGATTGATTCCCATCCGATCTCGGAGGGGTTCCGAACAACCGTCGACGCCGCGGGAGGTCCGCGGCACCGAACTCCGGAGGTTGAAATGCTCAGCACCAAGAAGAAGATCACCGCCGCTCTCTCGCTCGGTTTCGTCGGCGCCCTCGTCCTGTCGGGCTGCACGATGGGAGGCGAGTCGGACATGGAGTCGTCGGAGCCGATGCCGGCCGAGACGTCGGAGATGTCCGATGCTCCTGAGACCATGGACCCCGCGGCGAACCTCGTCGGCCCCGGCTGTGAGGCCTACGCCGAGCAGGTTCCGGACGGCGGCGGCTCGATCGAGGGCATGTCGCAGGACCCGGTCGCCGTCGCGGCGTCGAACAACCCGCTGCTCACGACCCTCGTCTCGGCTGTGAGCGGACAGCTGAACCCCGACGTCAACCTCGTCGACACGCTCAACGGCGACGAGTTCACCGTCTTCGCGCCGGTTGACGACGCCTTCGCCAAGATCGACGCAGCGACGATCGAGAGCCTGAAGACCGACGCCGACACGCTCACGTCGATCCTGACCTACCACGTCGTCCCCGGCCAGATCGCGCCGTCCGACATCGAGGGCATGCACACGACCGTGCAGGGCGCCGACCTCGAGGTCACCGGCTCGGGCGACGAGTGGATGGTGAACGACGCGAACGTCATCTGCGGCGGCGTGCAGACCGCCAACGCCACCGTGTACCTCATCGACTCGGTCCTGATGCCCCCGGCTCAGTGACCAACCGGACACCGTGCAGGAGTGACGCGGTGAGATCAGCCCGGTGGGGATCCGCAGGCTGATCAGAGGCGCCCGTCGACCAAGAGTCGACGGGCGCCTCTTCGTGCGTACGAACCGGGCGGTCAGGACCCGGTTCGACGGCCTCTAGACTTGAGGCACGGGCCTCTAGCTCAGTTGGCAGAGCATCGGACTTTTAATCCGCGGGTCGTGGGTTCGAGCCCCACGGGGCCCACCAGTCAGGCACTGGGATCGCGTGATTCCGCCGGGATACCGAAGACGGAGATCCCGGCGGAAACCTGTCCTCGGCTCACGCGGTGCGACAGCCGTTCGCGCCGCATAGCTCAGTCAGACTCGATGAAGCCCGCAAATTGCGCGTACTTGCGGAGCGTCCCCGAACTGCATCTCGGATCGAGGAAGGCCTCGTGTTCTCCGTTGAGAACGCCTTCAGTTCCAGGCATACCTTCGACTGCACCGGCGGCGAACGGAGCCGGTGTGGGAGGATGCCATCGCGCTCTCCATGCGAGAGACGCACAGTGCACGACATCCGGGAGGGCGCATGACAGCCATCGACGACGCGCTGATCCAGGTCGACAGCTGGCCGGTCGACAACGCGGCGGTTGCCGTGATCGGCGCCGACGGCGACGTCGTCGGATCGCGCGGCGACCTCGATCGGGTCTACCGTCTGGCATCGGTCACCAAGCCGCTCACCGCATACGCCGCGCTGGTCGCCGTCGAGGAGGGCGTCTTCGACCTCGATGACCCGGCGGGCCCTCCCGGATCGACCGTGCGCCACCTGCTCGCCCACACCTCCGGCCTCGATTTCTCCGAAGACCGGGTGCGAGCCGAGCCGGGAACCCGCCGGATCTACTCCAACCGCGGCTTCGACGTGCTCGCTCAGACGCTCGAGGAGCGCGCCGAGATCCCGTTCGCCACCTACTTCCACGAAGCGGTGTTCGCGCCGCTCGGCATCTGTCTCTTATACACATCTGACGCTGCCGACGAACTCTAGGGTGTAGATCTCGGTGGTCTCCGTTTCATTTAAAAACAACAACATCTTTTTTGTTTACATC
>NZ_MJIR01000047.1:0-201 GCF_001878835.1 Microbacterium sp. AR7-10
GTCGAGAAGCGGGCAGGGCCGCCGGGTCAGGCGTTGGCCGCCTGGCGCAGCCAGCGCTCGACGCCGGCGACGTGCGCCGTCGCCAGAGACGTGGCCAAGGCCGAGTCGTGCGCGGCGATGGCCTCGGCGATCGCGCGGTGCTCTGAGAGCGTGCGATCGACCGCGCCCTGCTCGGTGACCCCGCGCCACACCCGGGCGCGG
>NZ_MJIR01000047.1:266-3024 GCF_001878835.1 Microbacterium sp. AR7-10
GTGCATGTCGACGACGAAGCTGATCGCTTCGAGCAGCAGGTGCGGTTCGAGGCTGGTGACGTAGGTGCCGTCTCCGCGGCGCACGTCGAGAACACGGATCACCTCGAGGGCCTTCACCGCCTCGCGCATCGAATTGCGCGAGAGGCCCAGACGCTCGGAGAGCTCCTTCTCGGGCGGGAGCCGGTCGCCGGGGGCGAGCTCGCCCGAGACGATCATCGCCTTGATCTTCTGGATCGCCTCATCGGTGACTGCCATGCGCTCATCCTAATCATTGATCGGATGTCTGAAGCGGGCGTGTGAGGATGGGAGCATGCGCGTCGTCGACAGCCATCTGCATCTCTGGGATCCGACTGTTCTCCACTATTCCTGGCTCGCCGGCGCCCTCGACGCGCGCTATGCCACGGCGGAGCTGCTCGCCGCGCCCATCGCGGATGCCGGAGAGCAGATCGCCGTGTTCGTCCAAGCCGCCGCCGTGGAAGAGCAGGCGCTGGACGAGGTGCGCTGGGTGGACTCGATCGCGCCCGCCACAGGGGTGGTCGGCATCGTCGCCGACGCCCGTCTGCACCGGCCGCAGGGGCTCGGCGACCACCTCGACGCGCTGGCGGAGTTCGACCGCGTCGTCGGGGTGCGGCACCTGCTGCAGGGCGAGCCCGACGGATTCACCCGCACGGATGTCTTCATCGCGGGTGCGCGTGAACTGGCCGACCGGGGGCTCACCTTCGACGCCTGCGTGCGCGCCCACCAGATCCCCGACGTCATCGCGTTGGCCGATGCGGTTCCGGGGCTGCCCATCGTGCTCGATCACCTCGGCAAGCCGGCGCTCGGCACAGCGGCGGAGTCGCTGCGCCCGGCTGCGGACTGGGCGCGCGACCTGCGCCTTCTGGCGGAGCACCCGAACGTGCACGTCAAGCTGTCGGGGCTGCCGGCCGAGGCCGACGGTGTGATCGACGCGGCCCGGATGGTGCCGTTCCTCGATGCGGCCGCTGAGGTGTTCGGCGAGGATCGACTGATGTGGGGCAGCGACTGGCCGGTGTCCTCGGTGGATACCGGCGATCCCACCGGCGCGCGCTACGTCTCCGGCGGACGCGACGCGTGGTTCCGCACCGCGCGCGACTGGGCTGCTGCGCGCGGCCTCGACACCGACCGGGTCTTCTGGTCGAACGCGCTCGCGTTCTACCGCATCCACTGACCCGCCCTTCGCTCCGGTATGAGTTCGTGCCGCGTCGGCGCCGTTCAGGCGGCACAAGCTCATACCGGAGCGAGAAGCGGGTTGCGGGGGCGCCGACGAGCGGCGTCAGGGGCGGGCGCGCAGCGCCGCGCTGACGCGTTCGACGAGCATCCGAGGGTCGGCGAGCAGCGTCGCCGTGACCTCGATCACCACCCACCCCGCCGCCCGCAGGCGGGCGAGGCGCTCGACATCGGCGGCGTAGCTGTTCGCGTGCAGCACGCCCTGGTACTCGATCGCTACCTTCCGCTCGGGGTATGCCAGATCGGCGCAGGCGACGAACCGGCCGTGCTCGTCGTAGACATCCTGATTCAGCACCGGCTCGGGCAGGCCGGCGAACACGAGATGGCAGCGCACAGCCGACTCCCGAGGAGACCACGAATCCTCACGGATGAGTTCGACCGCCTCCCGAAGCCGACGGATGCCCGTCCTGCGGCCGGCATCGATCGCCGCCTGCAGGCGTGCGACGGTCGACAACGGGGGAGTGCCCGCGCGCGGCCGACCGTACCCGGCACGCCAGACCCTGCAGAAGTAGTCGCCCAGGGCGACCAGATCGACCAGCGGAAGATGCCCGAGGCTGGCCCACGTCGTCGCGGGATCGGCGACCGGGATGCGCTCGACGTGCGTGTAGCGCGAGGTGCGATGCCGCGCGCGGTGGGCACTGACACCCTCCGCGCGGATCAGGTGGCCGCGTCCGAAGGTGCTCACGTGCACCGTCAGGTCGGATGACGACGCCGGCGCACCGGCATCCGTCCGCGTCAGCGGAAGCGGAGCGTGCCACATCGCGGCCGCTGACTCGTGACTGATGAACTGCGATCCCTCGAGGCGGGGCGCATAGCGGCGCACCAGGTCACGTCGCGTCTCGGCCTGGAGCGTGAACGGATCCGGTTCGGCGGCTCGGGGCGGGTCCTCTGCGTCGGACTCGTCCTCAATCTCGGCGGCGGTCGCGGACAGGAGAGCCGGCACGGCACGGATGCCGCGGAACGGGCGCTCGAGATCCCCGCGGCGAAGGCGCGAGCGAGCGACCCCCGCCTGCGCAGCTTCCCGCACGCTGAAGATCGCACCCAGCTGGGCGGGGAGAGGTCGTGGTTTCGGCATCCGCCGACCTTCGCAGATCCGCGGCCGGCGCGCGCGAGCTATCCACAGCGCCCCGGAGCCGCCCGCAACCACCGCGCTCCGGTATGAGTTCGTGCCGCCTGAATGCGATCCAGGCGGCACGAACTCATACCGGAGCGAGAAGCGGGTGGGTTATTCGGGGCGCAGGCGCAGGGCGGCCATGCCCCCGTCGACCTCGATAAAGGTGCCGGTGGTCGATCCGGAGGCGGGACTGACCAGGTACAGCACCGCACCGGCGACCTCATCGGCGGACACCAGCCGGCCATGCGGCTGACGGGCGTTGAGCGCCGCGCGCTCGGCCGCCGGGTCGGCCGCCGAGTCGAGCAGACGCCCCACCCACGGGGTGTCGGCGGTGCCCGGATTGACGGCGTTCACCCGGATGCCCTCGCGCAGATGGTCGGCGGCCATCGCCCGGGT
>NZ_MJIR01000048.1:0-781 GCF_001878835.1 Microbacterium sp. AR7-10
GCTGCGCCGCGGCGGCGATCAGGGCATTCCCGTCGTGCTCGGCGAGCCTGACGACATCGCCGCGCGCGCCATCATCGACGTCGCGGAGCGGATCGCCCACCGCGGTCGCGGGCTCTCCGGTCGCGCGCTTCCCCTGCGGCTCGGCTGAGCCGCGCTCAGGTGGCCTCGACGTCGAACGGCGGCGGCGTCTGGCGGGAGAAGTACGTGCGCGTCATGCGCGGCCGCACCGGCACGACCGGGTCGGTGGCGACGGCGGTCGGTGTGGACACCGGCTTCGCCTCGAACTCCGGCTCTTCGAAGAGCGCGTCGCGGATGATGCGGCGCGGATCGTACTGACGCGGGTCGAGCTTGCGCCAGTCCACCTCGTCGATCTCCGGACCGAGCTCGTCGCGCATCCTGCTCTTGGTGTCGCGGAGGTACTCCCCCGCACGGCGCACGAACTTCGCGAACGACTCAGCGGCCTTCGGCAGACGCTCGGGGCCGATGATGATGACAGCGATAAGCCCGATCAGCAGCAGCTTGTCGAAGGTCAACCCCAGTTCCATCCCCCCAGGCTACCCGCCGCGCCTCCCCGCGTGATCCGCCGCCGCCGCTTACGCTGGTGACCACAAGCTTTTCCGAGGAGAGACCCCATGAGCGAGCACGACGCGAACGCCCGATTCGCGCGAGAGACCATCGTGGAGCCCGCCGCGATCGCCCGCGCGCGCGCCCACGCCCTGGAACTCGGAGCCGCCCCGATCAGCCCCGCGGTGGGCGAGCAGTGCGCCCTGCTCGCCGCCGC
>NZ_MJIR01000049.1:0-33594 GCF_001878835.1 Microbacterium sp. AR7-10
GCCGCCGCGGCGCAGCGCCGGGCTGAGGGGGATGGATGCCAGCAGCGGCACCTCATCGCCGTCGGCGCTGAGTGCGCGAGCCACTGCCGCGCCGCCGCCCTCGCCGAACAGGTCGAGAAGGGTGCCGTCGGGCAGCGCGAACGCGGCCATGTTCTCGATCACGCCGATCACCCGCTGGCCGGTCTGCCTGGCGACCAGTCCGCTGCGTATCGCCACGTCGGCCGCTGCCGGCTGCGGCGTGGTCACCACGAGCACCTCGGCGTGCGGCAGAATCTGACCGATCGAGATCGCGATGTCTCCGGTGCCAGGGGGCATGTCGATGAGCAGCACGTCGAGGTCGCCGAAGAACACGTCGGTGAGGAACTGCTGCACGGTGCGGTGCAGCATCGGCCCGCGCCAGGCGACGACGGCCTCGCCGTCGCGCAGGAACATGCCGATCGAGACCGTCTTCACGTCGTGCGCGACCGGGGGCAGCATGAGATCGTCGATGCGCGTCGGCTGGGTGCCGGGTGCGATGCCGAGCAGTCCCGGGATCGAGAAACCGTGCACATCGGCATCCACCAGTCCGACCCGCAGCCCCTGACGGGCGAGGGCGACGGCGAGGTTCGCGGTGACGGTGGACTTGCCGACGCCGCCCTTGCCGCTCGAGACGAGGATGACGCGGGTCAGCGAGTCGGGGCCGAAAGGCATCTGACGGGCGGGGCGTCCCGCACGCAGCTTCTCGGTGAGCGCGCGGCGCTCGTCGGGGGTCATGACGCCCACGTCGACGGTGACGTCGGCGATGCCGGCGACGGATGCCGCGGCATCCCGGACGTCCTGCTCGATCCGCTGCGCGGCCGGGCATCCGACGATCGTGAGCACGATTCCGACCCGCGCCGTCGTGCCGTCGACGGTGATCTCGCGCACCATGTCGAGATCGCCGATCGGCCGGCGCAGTTCGGGGTCGGTGACGGCGGCGACAGCCGAGCGCACGCGGTCAGCGAGCGTCATGGCTGCTCTCGACGGTGCTCTCGTCGTCGTTGAGGTCGGCGAGCAGGGCCTTCAGCTCCTGGCGCAGCACGTCACGGGTGATCTGCTGGTTGGAGCGCTCCTCGAGGGCCATGCGCAGCGCGACGATCTCGCGGGCGAGGTACTCGGTGTCGGCGAGGTTGCGCTCGGCACGCTGGCGGTCCTGCTCGATCTGCACGCGGTCGCGGTCGTCCTGCCGGTTCTGCGCGAGCAGGATGAGGGGCGCGGCATACGAAGCCTGCAGTGACAGGATCAGCGTCAGCGCGGTGAATCCGAGGGCGGCCGAGTCGAAGCGCCACCAGCCGTTCTGCTCCGCCAGCATCGTGTAGCCGATCCAGAGCGCGCAGAAGAGTGTGAGGAGGGTGAGGAAGGTCGGGGTGCCCATCGCCCGGGCGACCCACTCGGTGAAACGTCCGAACCGATCCCGCGACGGGGCCTGCGTGCGCGTGACGCCCCGGGTGCCCGGGGTGTCCAGTCGCGCGGTGCGCGAGGGACGCGCCATCATCGGGTGCCCGCCGTCGACTCGTCGGCGTCGTGGGTGCGCCAGTCGTCGGGCAGCAGGTAGTCGAGCACGTCGTCGACGCTGATCGCGCCGACCAGGCGATGCGCGCTGTCGATGACGGGAAGCGAGACGAGGTCGTAGCTGGCGAGCATGCGCGCGACCTCCGCCGCCGACGCGGTGACGGCGACCGGCTCGACGGACTCATCGAGGATCGCGCCCAGCCGTTCGTGCGGGGGATAGCGGAGCATCTTCTGGAAGTGCACGACGCCGAGCAGACGCCCGGTCGGCGTCTCGAACGGCGGAAGCGTGACGAACACCGCCGCGGCGAGGGCGGGGTGCAGCTCGTGGCGACGGATGAGGGCCAGCGCTTCGGCGACCGTCGCGTCGGCCGACAGGATGATCGGCTCAGGCGTCATCAGGCCGCCGGCGGTGTCCGCGCCGTAGCGCAGCAGCATCCGGACGTCCTCGGCCTCCTCCGGATCCATCAGGGCGAGCAGGTGCTCGAGCCGCTCGGGAGACATCTGGGCGAGCAGGTCGGCCGCGTCGTCGGGGTCCATCTCGTCGAGCACGTCGGCGGCGCGCTCGTCGCCGAGACGATCGAGGATGCCGACCTGGTCGTCTTCGGGCATCTCCTCGAGCGCGTCGGCGAGCCGCTCGTCCGGCAGCTCTTCGGCCACCTCGATCCGCCGCTCCTGCGGGAGGTCGAGCAGGGTGGTGGCGAGGTCGGCCGCGTGCAGCTCGGAGTAGGTCGCGACGAGCTGCTCGGCGGACTGCGCCCGCCCCGGCTCACGCAGCTCGGCGACCTCGTTCCACGCGGCGAACGTCGTCGGCCCCTTCGCGAACGGCGATGCGCTGGTCTTCGCCTTGCGCAGGAACAGCTGGGTGATGCCCCATTCCCCGTGGCGGTCCTGCTCGATCGCGACGTCCTCGACGACCGCCGTGCCACCGCCGTCGGTGAGGCTGACCCGCCGGCCGAGGAACTCGGCGACGACGCGCACCTCGCCGGGTCGCGGCTGGAAGCGGCGCACGTTGATGAGGCCGGTGCTGATGACCTGACCCGCGCGGATCGAGGTCACGCGTCCGATCGAGAGGAAGACGTGGCGGCGTCCGGGGATCTCGATGACGAGGCCGATCACACGCGGCGAGGCCGTCTTGCGGTACACGATGACGACGTCTCGCACCTTGCCGAGGCGATCGCCCACGGGGTCGAAGACGGCGCATCCTGCCAGACGTGCGACGAAGACCCGTTGTGTGCTCACGGCTCAAGCGTAGTCCGCGAGTGCGCTGACGGCCCGGCGGGTGACGGCGCACAGGGGTCGATGGGACAATGGCCGGATGAGCATGCTGAATCGACCGGGAAAAGGCACCGACCTCGGCGAGGTGATCGCCTCGACGAAGGACTACGAGGCCGCCCAGAAGATCGTCTCGAAGCTGATCGCAGGAGAGGTGCCTGCGCGTGACATCGCCATCGTCGGCGAGGGCGTGCGCACGGTCGAGCGCGTGACCGGCAAGCTCGGATACGCAGCCGCCGCGCGGTCGGGCGCGACCAACGGCGTGCTGATCGGTCTGCTGCTGTCGGCCGTCATGCTGTTCGGCACGCCGGATGCCCCGATCTCGCTCTTCCTCGGGTTCCTGCTCATCGGTGTCGCGCTCGGCATGATCATGAGTCTGGTGACGTACTCGATCGTGCGTCGCCGTCGTGATTTCGCGAGCATGATGCAGATGCTGGCCGATCACTACGAGGTGCGGGTGCAGCCCGCGTCGCTGACCAAGGCGCGGGGCGTCGTGGGTCCGGAGCGCGCGCAGAGCGTGCGTCCGCCGGTCGACCTCAGCGAGCCGCCGCGGTACGGCGAGCGCGTTCCGCCGGCAGGTCAGGGTGGCTCGGCTGGCCAGGGCGGTTCGGCAGGTCAGGGCGGTTCGGCAGGGCAGGGCGGTTCTGCCGGCCCGGCGGACGAGTCCGGTCCGTCGACGCCGGCCGGACCCGCCTCTCCGTCGCCGCAGCCCGTCGCCGATCCCGCTCCTGCTCCGGATCCGGTCCCGGATCCCGCTCCTGCCCCGGACCCGGCTCCGGGAACGACCGGCGGTCCGGTCGTTCCGCCCAAGCCGCCGCTTCCGGGTGCGGAGCCCGGCATCGAGGGGGCCGACCCCGGGTCCGCCCCGAAGCCCGCCGCGGGCAGCGACCTGTCGAATCCGACCGACCCGCGATGACGGGCTCGAGCGGCCGGGCGACGGGCGCTTCGGCGTGGGCGCTGGGTCTGCTCGTGCTGCTGCCGGTTCCGTTCCTCGGGCCCTTGGCCGCCGGCGGCGGCATGATCGCGGCCCATGACTCGCTGTCGCGGCAGGGCCCGGTGGCGAAGCAGAACGCCGCTCTCGCCCGCTCGTGGGGACGGCTGTTCCTGATCGTGTCGACCGCGTTGCTTCTTCTGCAGTTGATTGTCGGGCTGGTGCGGTTGACGCAGCCGAGTGCTCCGGCGTCGGGTCTCCTTCCGCAGGGCATCCCGCTTCTGCTGTATGTGATGGTGTGCGTCGTGCATCTCGTGGTGGTGCTGGTCGCCCTGCGGCGCGCGCGTCGCGGTCAGATCGTGCGCCTTCCATTCGTGAGGAGCGCCTGATGGCGGTCGAGGTGCCGCTGCCGGCGGGATCGGTGACGGTGTCGACAGCGTGGGAGGAGCCGGATGGCGAGTCGCGCGGTGTCGTCGCGATCGCGCACGGAGCCGGTGCGGGCATGGATCATCCGTTCCTGGTCGGTTTCGCCGCGGCGCTGCGGGACGCCGGATTCACGACGGTGCGCTTCAACTTCCCCTATGTCGAGGCGGGCCGGCGGATGCCAGGGCCGGCCGCGCACGCTGTGCTGACCTGGCGCGCGGTGGTGACGTCGATTCGTTCCGAGCGTCCCGATGCTGCGATCTGGGCATGCGGCAAGTCGTACGGCGGCAGGATGGCGTCGATGGCTGTCGCGGACGGGCTGAAGGTGGACGGGCTCGTGTATCTCGGCTACCCCCTGCATCCGCCCGGCAAGCCGGAGAAGCTGAGGGTCGAGCACCTGCCTGCCGTGCGTCCGCCCCAGCTGTTTGTGGAGGGTACGAACGATCCGTTCGTGCAGCCGCTGGCGCAGCTTGAGGAAGCGGTGGCGTCGTGTCCGGATGCCAGGATCGCGTGGATCGACGGCGGTGGGCACTCGTTCGAGGTGAAGGGCGCCAAGCGGCCGGCTGACGTCATCGGCGCGGAACTGGCGCCGTTGGTGGTGGCGTTCATCGACGAGGTCGAGCGACGGCACGCGCCAAGGTGAGCATCGGGCTCCATCACATCGAGCTGTGGTTGGCAGATGGCCTGTCGGCGTCAGGTTCGCCGTGGCTGTCGACGCAGCTCGGCTTCGTTCGGAAGCAGAGCGGGGAGGGTGGCGAGTCCTGCTCGGCCGGTGGCGCTCACCTGAGGCCCACCATGTCGCCGACGTCGTCGGCGGTGCAGCATCCCGCCCCGTCGCACTATCTCACGCGATCGCGGGTCGGAAGCGCCGGGGCGGAGGGTCGATTCCGGCCCAGGCTGCGACGAGTGCTGCGCGTGCACGCAGGGGGATGGCCGGTTCTCCGCCGGGCGGATGCAGCAGGAACTCGCCTTTCCCTTCTCGAGTGATGCGCCATCCGCCGTGATGCAGCTGCATATGGTGATGTCTGCAGAGCAGGATGCCACGGTCGATATCGGTGCGACCCCGGTCGGCATGCCATTCGTCGATGTGATGGGCTTCACCGTACGATGCGGGGCGGTCACAGCCTCGCCAGCGGCATCCGCCGTCTCGGATGGCGAGCGCGATGCGCTGCGGGGGAGTGAAGAGTCGGTGTTCTCGGCCCACGTCGAGCGGATTGCCGCGGGAATCGATGGTGACCTGCACGGTCCCGCTCTCGCACACGTGCTGCTGGATGCTGGCGAACGGAAACGGCATGCCGTAGTCCTCGGTGCGCGCGCTGGTCGGGGTGCCGTCGCCGGCCTGCACCTGCACGAGGCGCACTCCGGCCTGGCGTGCGCCGAAGACGTCTTTCGCGTCGGCGAGAGAACCCGCGCGAAGCAGATCGATGAGCAGGTCGTAGAACAGCTGATCGTTGGTCCGAGAGTCGGCGGCGAGATCTCGAGCATTGTTCGCCTCGTCGGAGTCGACGAACCGCGGGCCCCCGCGACGTGGGCGCAGACCCGCGTCACGGATCGCTCTCATCCAGGCGGCGCCTTCGTCTTCGAACTCGATGTGCCCGCGCTCGCGTCCGTCGGCGTCGATCCAGGTGCGGAAGCTGCGCCGATCGTACCGCTCTGCGAACCGGCGCGCAGCGCCCTCGGGGTCGAGCTGGTCCCTGATCGCGCGGGCTTGGATGCGAAGCTCTTCGACGGTGCGGCAGCCGGCGTCGGCGATGAGCTGCTCTGCCGCTGCCGTCCAGGCGGCGTGCGTGTCGTCGGAGTCGTCGGTCGGCTGGCCGAGGCCGCGCTGGATCGCATCCTGCTGCGCCGGGGAGAGACGCCCCTGCAGCAGCGCCGTCGACAGCGGCGCATGCCAGGGCATCCGGGGAGGCGTCGTGTCAGAGAGCACAGGGACGGCGTCGTGGCCGCTCCACGACGTCTCATTCCCCTCCGCCGCAGCGGGGACGTCGCTGTCGAGGATGGACTGGCCCAGCCGCACCTGCCGCTGCGCATCGGCATGGCTGCTTCCGGTGAGCTCCTGCACGAGCGCTGCGGGAGAGCGGTGACCGCGGGACTGCGCCAGCCCGTCCTGCCCCGCCTCGCGCGTGGACCGGGCGGCGACGATGCCCGCGCCGACGATCCCGATCCGCTCCGCCGCGCGCACCAGCGCCGCCGCCGCGCCCAGCGCCTCGACCAGCTTCTCGCCCGGCAACGACGACATCCGCGCCGACAGATCCTGCACATCCGCATCTGCGCCGAACAGGTCGCGCAGAACCGCGACCTGAGCGTCGATGTCGGTGAAGAGGGCCATGACTCAATTGTGCGAGCGACCACCGACATTCGAACAAGAATTCGATCGATAATCGCGTCCGGAAGATCACGAAGAGATAACGAAAGGCGGTACTGCCGGATCCGCGTGAACATCCCGTGAGCGCAGCGGTCGACCGGCTGGCCCGCAACGCAAGAGCATGATGGCGGGTGAGGTCGCAGGAAGGTCGATCCACGACGGCTACAGGCGATACGAAGGTGCCTGCAGCCGGCGACCTCAGCTGTTGGACAGATCTGCTGGTGGCATCGCGCCCCGTCCCGACCTGACCGATTGCGGCCTCTTCGTATGCGCCTTGAGCGCGTGCAGCACCCCCAGCCGACCGCCTACAGCGCCGTGCGCACGATCGCGCGCACGAACAGCCAGGTGATCAGCACGAGCACCGAGATGGACTCTGAGAACCGCGCTCAGCGGCTCAGCTCTTCCGCAGCCGCGCGATCCACGCCTCGACGTCCTCGACCGTGCGGGGGATGTCGGCCGACAGGTTCTCGGCGCCGTCCGCGGTCATCAGGATGTCGTCCTCGATGCGCACGCCGATGCCGCGCAGCTCCTCCGGCACGGTCAGGTCGTCGATCTGGAAGTACAGACCCGGTTCGATGGTGAAGACCATGCCCTCTTCGAGCACCCCGTCGTAGTACATCTCGCGGCGCGCCTGCGCGCAGTCGTGCACATCGATGCCGAGGTGGTGCGAGGTGCCGTGCACCATGTAACGGCGGTGCTGGCCGCCGTTGTCGGCATCCAGAGCCTCCTCTGCGGAGACGGGCAGCAGGCCCCACTCCGCGGTGCGGCGCGCGATCACGTCCATCGCGGCTTCGTGCAGCGCGCGGAAGCGCACTCCGGGCTTAGCGACGGCGAACGCGGCGTCCGCGGCCTCGAGCACGACCTCGTACACGCGGCGCTGCACGTCTGAGAACGTGCCGTTCACCGGCAGGGTGCGGGTGATGTCGGCGGTGTACTGGCTGTCGACCTCGACACCGGCGTCGATGAGGATCAGGTCTCCCGGCACGACGGCGCCGTCGTTGCGCGTCCAGTGCAGGTAGCAGGCGTGATGGCCGGAGGCGGCGATCGTGTCGTAGCCCTCCCAGTGCCCGTCGCTGCGAGCCCGCTGGTGGAACACACCCTCGACGATGCGCTCGCCTCGGGGGTGCGCGATCGCGCGGTCGAAGTCGCGGATGATGTCGTCGAACCCGGATGCCGTGACCGCGACCGCATGCCGCATCTCGGCGATCTCGAACTCGTCCTTGACCAGGCGCAGCTCCGAGACGAAGCGGGTGAGCTCCTCGTCGACGTCGACGACGAGGTCGTCATCCCCGGCGACGAACGAATCCACGTGGGCGGTCGCGACGTCGAGGTCTGCGGCGACGCCTGCGAGCGAGGGGCGCGGCCCGATCCAGAACTCGCCGATCGTGGCATCCGAGTAGAACTCGCTGGTGGTGCGGTCGGCACGCTCGCGGAAGTACAGCGTGACCTCGTGTCCGTTCTCGGTCGGCTCGAAGACGAGCAGCGAGTCGGGCTCGGATTCGTTCGCCCACCCCGTGAGGTGGACGAAGGCGGAGTGTGCGCGGAACGGGTAGTCGGTGTCGTTGCTGCGCTGCTTGAACGATCCGGCCGGTACGACCAGGCGCTCTCCGGGGAAGGCAGCCGAGACCTTCGCGCGACGGGCCGCGGCGTACGCCGCCTGGGCGCGCGGGGCGGGCATGGACTCAGGGCGTTCGGCCCATCCGGTCGAGATCGTCTCGCGGAATCCACGGGGGAACGGCTGCTTGCGGGGGTTCTTCTCCGCTGCGACAGCCTCGGCGGGGGTCTCGACGGCGGCGTCGGTGTCTGCGCTGGTCATGCATCCATTGTGTCACTCGTCGCCGACACGGCACCCTGCCGCAGCGCCCCGGCGGACGCGCGACGCATGCCGCCCGGTTACCGGTTACCGACCCGCCGGCTCCAGCTGAGCGACGATCGCCCGATGGTCGCTGCCGCCCGCGTCCTCGAGCACGAGCGTTCCGGTCGCCTGCCATTCCGGGCTCGACATGATGTGGTCGATGGGTGCGCCGGCCAGATGCGGCAGGCTCGCCGGCCACGTGCCGACCATGCCGTTGCCGGTGCTCGCAGCGGCGTCGATGCAACGGCCCATGGTGCCGCCGTCGATGCCGAACGATGCCATGTGGTCGAGCGTCGCGTTGAAGTCCCCCGCGAGGATGAACTCGCCTTCCGGGCACTGGTCGGCGATCCACTCCAGGTCCGACCGCCACTGCGACATGTCGCCCTGGCGAGGCGCCACGGCATGCACGGCCACGATGGTGGGACCTGTGCCGTCGACGGGCATCGCCACGGCGCTCGGCACCGATCCGGTGTGGCTCGATCCGTCCAGCGACGAGTCGATCACCGAGTACTCGCCGAGGTCGGCCGAGATCAGGATCGTCGTCTGCCAGGCCTGCGGCCCGTCCGGCACGTCGGGCTGGATGTTGACGTGGTGCACCCACATCGGGCGTCCGGCATCGCGCATCATGATCGCGATCTGCTCGCCGACCTCCTCCGCGGTCTCGGGCAGCGACACGACGTCGATCTGCTGGTCGGCGATGACACCGGCGATCGTGTCGGCTGACACGGCGGCGCCCGCGGTGTTCCATGTGAGCACGCGCACCGCCTCATCGGTCTTCTGCGGCAGGGCATCCGAGCCGTATCCCCGAGTGGCCCCGATCACGCCGATCGAGCCGGCTCCGACCAGCGCCACGACGAGGATCGAAGCCGCGAAGCCGCGCAGCGGCCTCGCCAGGAGCAGCAGGGCGGCGACCAGGGCGACCACCAGGAAGGCGACCGCGAGCGCGATGCGGGAGGCGATGATCTGAGTGATCGGGAAGGTGAGCTCGAGATGGAAGAACTGCGGCCACACGAGAACCGCCGTCGCGATGGCGAACAGCACCGTGAGGAGGATTCCGACGAGTCGTAGCATCGTCCGAAATCCTAGAGGAGACGTCTGCGTCATCGCTGGCGGTACCCTCGGAGGATGACGTCAGGCCCCTCCACCCGCCCTCCGGGACCGAGCGACCTGCATCTGCACTCCAATCACTCCGACGGCACCGAGCCGCCGGCCGTGGTGATGCGTCAAGCGCACGGCCACGGCATCCGCACCGCCGCCCTCACCGACCACGACCGCACGACCGGCTGGCAGGAGGCTGGGGATGCCGCGGTCTCGCTGGGCATGACGTTCCTGCCCGGCATGGAGCTCTCGGCCAAGCACGAGTGGCGCAGCGTCCACGTGCTCGGGTACCTCTTCGATCCCGACGACCCCGACCTCGTCGCCGAGACCGATCGCATCCGCAGCGACCGGGTCGGTCGCGCGGAGCGGATCGTGCGCAGCATCGGTCGCGACTACGACCTCGGCTGGGACGACGTGCTGGCGCAGACGACCCCGGATGCCACGGTGGGCCGTCCGCACATCGCCGACGCGCTCGTCGCGCGGGGCATCGTCCGGGACCGCACGGAGGCGTTCGAGGGCATCCTGCATCCGCGCGAGGGCTACTACGAGCCGCACTATGCACCCGACCCGCTGGCGGCGGTGCGTCTGATCACGCGCGCCGGGGGAGTGGCCGTGATCGCGCATCCCGTCACGGCAGGACGCGACCGGATGATGCCGCTGACGTACATCGAGCGGCTGATCGACGAGGGGCTCGCCGGCTTCGAGGTGGATCACCGCGAGAACACCGCCGAGGGCAAGCGCCGGCTGCGTCAGATCGCCGCGCGTCACGACCTCATCGTCACCGGATCCAGCGACTACCACGGCGCGGGCAAACCCAACCGCCCCGGGGAGAACACCACCTCAGACGAGATGGTCGCCCGCATCGTCGAGCGCGCGAGCGGCGCATCGCCCCGCACCCCCTGAGACGCGATCGAGGCCCCTCCCGCTGAGCAGGAGAGGCCTCGATGAGCGTGAGGGGTCAGGCGCCGCTGGGGGCCGCACCGCCGCTGCGCCGACGACGGCGACGACGCTGCGGCGCCGGCTTGCCGTCGCGGTGCTCGCCGGTCGCGTCGCCGTCGTGCGTGCCCGCCCCGTCCGCCTCGCGTTCTGCGGGCGACGAGGAGCCGGATGCCTGCTGCTCGGTGCTCTCCGCGCCCTCGGCGAAGGTGGAGCCGACCTTGTCGCCCTCCGAGCTGCGACGGCGGCGACGGCGCCGCTTGGTCGCACCCTCGTCGGTGCCCTCGGCGGCGGCTTCCGCTGCCTTCTGCGGCTGACGCTGACGACGCTCCGACGCCGGCTTCTCGGCCTTCGGTGCGGTCACCAAGCGTCCCTTGGTGCCCTCGGGGATGTTCAGGTCGCTGTACAGGTGCGGGCTCGACGAATAGGTCTCGACGGGCTCGGGCTGGCCGAACTCCAGCGCGCGGTTGATCAGAGCCCACTTGTGCAGGTCGTCCCAGTCGACGAAGGTGACGGCGATGCCCGTCTTGCCCGCGCGGCCGGTGCGGCCGGCGCGGTGCAGGTAGGTCTTGTCCTCGTCGGGGATGGTGTGGTTGATGACGTGCGTGACGTCGTCCACGTCGATGCCGCGGGCGGCGACGTCGGTGGCGACCAGCACGTCGCGCTTGCCGGCCTTGAACGCCGCCATCGAGCGCTCGCGCTGCTCCTGGCCCATGTCGCCGTGCACGCCGCCGACGTTGAAGCCCCGGTCGCCGAGCTCGTCGACGAGCTTCTGGGCGGCGCGCTTGGTGCGGGTGAAGATGACGGTCTTGCCCCGGCCTTCGGCCTGCAGGATGCGGGCGATGATCTCGTCCTTGTCGAGCGAGTGCGCCCGGTAGACGATGTGCTTGATGTTCGCCTGCGTCAGGCCCTCATCCGGATCGGTGGCGCGGATGTGGATCGGGTTCGACATGAACCGGCGCGCCAGCGCCACGATGGGACCGGGCATGGTCGCCGAGAACAGCTGGGTGTGCCGCACGGGCGGAACCTTCGAGAAGATCTTCTCGATGTCGGCGAGGAACCCGAGGTCGAGCATCTTGTCCGCCTCGTCGAGCACGACCTCGGTCGCGTTCGAGAGGTCGAGCAGCCGCTGGTTGGCCAGGTCGATGAGACGCCCTGGCGTGCCGACGACGATCTGCGCGCCGGCCTTCAGCTGGTCGATCTGGCCCTCGTATGCCTTGCCGCCGTAGATCGCGACCACACTGGTGGAGCGGTTCGACGTGAGCAGGTCCATGTCCTCGTAGACCTGCACGGCCAGCTCGCGGGTGGGCACCACGATGAGCGCCTTGACGCCGTGCTCGGGGTTCTGGCCGAGCCGCTGCACCACGGGGATGCCGAAGCCGAACGTCTTGCCCGTTCCGGTCTTGGCCTGGCCGATGATGTCCTGGCCCGGAAGGCCGAGCGGAATGGTCTGCTCCTGGATGGGGAACGCATCGACGATCCCCTTCGCGGCGAGCGCGTCGATGATGTCCTGATCGATTCCCAGATCAGCGAATGAAGTCACAGTGTTCTCTTGCCTGTCCGGCGCGAGCGCGGCGTATGCCACGGGGGCGCCTCGTAACGGATCCACGCCGTCTCAGTTCATGCCAGGCGCGGGGCCCTGCTCCGATGGCAGGACGGGACAAGCCTACCGGAGGACGGCCCCGCGCCCAGTAGTGTGGGCTCGTGGTCAACTGGTTCTGGAAGCGTGCGCCCCAGCGGCGCACGCTGAAGCTGCGCAGCCGCGGGGAGGCGAGCGGCACGACGCGCGTCGACTTCGCCGAGCTCGCCCCGGAGCTGAATCGGTTCCTCGGGCAGGCCGCGTACCTGCAGCTCGGCTATTTCGAGACGCTCAGCCGAGGCATCCGCGGCACTCAGGAGCTGGCCCGCAAGGAGGCGCTCTCGCGCGCCGCCGGAGCCGCGCTCGACAAGCACCGCGGCATCGTGCAGGTGATCGCCGAACGCGGCGACGATCCGACGCAGGTGATGCTGCCGTTCCGCGAGAACCTCGACGAGTTCCGCCGCAAGACCATCGGCGAGCGGCAGGAGGAGACACTGCTCGCGGTGTACCTCACCGCGGGGATGCTGGACGACTTCTACCTCGCGCTGGCAGGCAGCTACGGCGAGACCGGGGAGCGGGTCGCCGCCATCCTGCGCCAGGACGACCGGGGCGGGGAGATCGTCTCGATCATCCAGGAGACGATCGAGAGCGACGACGAATGGCGCTCGCTGCTGTCGATGTGGGGGCGTCGCCTGGTCGGCGACACCCTGCTGGTGTGCCGCGACGCACTGCGGCCGGGGCGACTGGTCGCCGACGATCAGCGGATCGAGCCGGTGTACACCGAGCTGATGGGCGCGCACGCCAGGCGGATGGATGCCATGGGGCTCGCCTCGTAGCATCCCGGGCCGCATGCGCATCCGGCGGCGATCGCGTCAGATGCCGAGCGACTGCTTCTCGAGCGTGTCGCGGCGCGTGCGCTGCGACGTCAGGACGAGGGTGGATGCCGCGGCCAGCGCGAGACCCGCGCCGATGCTCACGACCCAGAGCAGTACGTCGCCCTCGCCGACGCCCGTCCACTGCATGATCGTGTAGACGGCGGCGGTCGTGGCGGTCGCGATCGCCGGTGTCACCGCGACGCCGCGCAGCTGACGCTGCGGCAGCGCGAAATGCAGGGCGACGCCCAGAGAGCACGCCGCGATCAGGGCGAGCAGGATGTACATGTCAGGCGAAGAAGCCGACGCGGCGCGACTCCTCGGTGCCCAGCTCGATGTAGGCCAGGTTCGCGGTGGGCACGATGTACGAGCTGCCCTTCGCATCGGTGAGGCTGATGTGGCTGGCGTTCTGCTCGAGGGCGGAGACCACCTGGGAGCGCACCTCGTCAGCCGTGCTGGAGGTGTCGAAGCTCAGCTCACGACCGGTGTTGATGATGCCGATGCGGATTTCCACGCGATCTCCTCGGGTTGGACGAACACCGGCAACTCTACCGGCTGGTCCCGCGCCGGGTCCGCCGTCGCACACGATTTCGCCGTGGGCGCACAGTCGTGCCGCATCCGGCCGCTGCGCGCGGTGTCGGCGGGCCGCTATACCGTGGAAGCATGATCCCGGATGCCGCGCAGCTCGCCGTCGTGAACGGTGATGCCACCGCATCCGGAGTCATCATCGGCGCGCCCGGCACGGGGAAGACGACCGCCCTGATCGATCGGGTCGTGCACCTGCTCGCCGCCGGTGTGAGCGCCGACGAGGTGCTCGTGCTCACCCCGAGCCGTCAGGCCGCCACGGCGCTGCGCGACCGGATCGGCGTGCGGGTCGACCAGGCGACGCCCGGCCCGCTCGCTCGCTCGCTCGGGTCGTTCGCCTTCCAGCTCGTGCGCGGTGCGATGGTGCACGCCGGTCACGAGCCGCCCGCGCTGCTCACCGGCGCCGACCAGGACCGCATCCTCGCCGATCTGCTCGCCGGCGACGCGGAGGACGGGCTGCGTCGCTGGCCCGACGCGCTGAGCCCGGCGGTGCGCGCCTCGAAGGGATTCCGTTCGGAGCTGCGGGCCTTCCTCGCCGAGTGCACCGAGCTCGGTGTGCGCCCCGGTGAGCTCGCCGGCTCGGAGCGTGAGGTCTGGCGCGCCGCCGATGACTTCCTCACCGAGTACCGCGAGGTGATGGGCGGCATGCGCGTCGCGCATCGGGATGTGCCCGAACTCCTCGCCGAGGCCACCGCGATCCTGCACACGGCGGAGCCGGTCGCGCTCGGGCCGCTGGCCGGGCTGCGCGTGGTGCTGATCGATGACGCGCAGGAGCTCACCCGCGGGGGAGTGCGGCTGGTGAGCGCGCTTCGCTCGCGCGGCGTCGCGGTGCTGGCGTTCGGCGACCCCGACATCTCGTCCGGTGCCTTCCGTGGTGCGAGCCCGCAGCTGTTCGCCGAGCTCGCGCGCGTGCTGGGCGACGTGCACGTGCTCGACGTCGCGCATCGACAGAGCCCCGCGCTGACCGCGCTCACCCGCACCGTCACGCAGGCCATCGGCGTCGCCGGTCGCGTCGATCATCGGCGCGCGCCCGACCAGACCGACGGCACCGGGGTGCGCACGCTGATCGCGCCGTCACCGCACGAGGAGGTCGATCGCATCGCAGCCGTGCTGCGCGACTGGCACCTCAGCGACGGCATCCCGTGGAGTCGCCTGGCCGTCATCGCCCACGACACGCGCCAGATCGTCATGCTCGAGGCGGAGCTCGCTGCCCGCGAGGTGCCGACCAGAGCCGCCGGCGTGCCGCGTCCGCTGGGCAGCGAGGGGATCGTGCGCGAGATCGTGGAGATCGTGCGGCTCGGGCTCACGCCGCCGGACGAGCGCGCCTCCGACCTGCTCGCCGAGACCCTCACCTCCCCGTTCGGAGGTCTCGACGCCGTCGGCCTGCGCCGGCTGCGCGCACGACTGCGGCACGTGGAGCTCGAGCAGGGCGGATCGACACCGGCTCGGGAGCTGCTCAGAGAGGCGATGCAGTTCCCGCATCTCTTCGACCGGGTGGACGCGCCGGAGGCACGGATCGCGCAGCGATTCGCGGAGACCCTCCGGATGCTGCACGACCAGGGCGCGGCGGGCGGCACGATCCACGAGCTGCTGTGGACGGTGTGGGACCGCGCCCGCTCGGTCGGCGGCGGCTCGCTGCAGGTCGCATGGCGCGTCGCGGCCGACCAGCCCGGCGGTGCCGAGATCTCACGCTCGCTCGACAGCCTGGTCGCGCTCTTCGACGCGGCGAAGCGGTTCGTGGAGCGCTCCCCGCAGGAGAAGCCCGCGCTGTTCATCCGCGACATCCTCGACAGCGAGGTGCCCGAAGACACCCTCTCGACGCCCGACCGACCCGGCCTCGTGACGCTGCTGACACCGGCGACCGCCCTCGGCACCGAGTTCGAGGCCGTCGTCGTCGCGGGTGTGCAGGACGGCATCTGGCCGAACATCCGGCTGCGTGGCGGCATGCTCGAGACCTGGCGGCTGGGTGAGGCGATCTCCGCGGCGCGCTCCGGTGAGCCCGAGACCGTGCCGGGCGTGCTGGATCGGCGCAGGGCTGCGCTGCACGACGAGCTGCGGCTCTTCGTGCGCGCGATCTCGCGGGCGCGCACCAGGCTCGTCGTGTCGGCCGTGGACGACGACGACATGACGCCGAGCCCGTTCTTCTCGTTCCTGCCGGCGCCGCCGCCGGTCGAGGAGGACGAGGTGCGCTTCGCGCACCCGCTGACGCTGCGCGGTCTCGTCGCGCGCCACCGTCGCACGCTGACGACCTCGCCCGATCAGGCGGAGCGCGCATTCGCGGCCGGACAGCTGCGGATCCTCGCCGAAGAGGGTGTGCCCGGCGCGCACGTCGACGACTGGTACGGCGTCACCCAGCGCTCCAGCACGGCGCCGCTGCGCGATCTGCAGGCCGCGCCGGTGCGGGTGTCGCCCTCGCGGCTCGAGGCTTTCGAGGAGTGCGGGCTGAACTGGGTCGTCGCCTCGCTCGGCGGTGACAGCGTCATGCCGCCGTCGGCAGGTATCGGCACGATCGTGCACGAGGTGCTGGAGAAGGTGCCGGACGGCGACCCCGACGCGATGCGGGCCGTCATCGACGAGCACTGGCCTGAGCTCGACTTCGAGACCGCGTGGATCGGTCGGAAGGAGCGCCGCCGCGCCGACCTGTACCTCGAGCGGCTGCGCGCGTACCTGGGGGAGGTGTCGAGAGACGGCGGGCGGGTGGTCGGCGCGGAGGCGCCGTTCCGCTTCACGGTCGATCTGGAGAGCGGCGCCGTGCTCGCCGCCGAGGATGCCGACGCGCTGCACTCCCGCGGCGAGGACGCGGGCAGCGGCCCGACGCCGGATGCGAGCCCGAGGGCCCTGGTCAGCGGTGTCATCGACCGTGTCGAGATGTACCCCGCCGGTGCCGGGGAGCACGACGCGGCCCGAGGGCAGAAGTGGGAGCGGATGAGCGCAGCGGGCGAGCGGGTGGTGGTGGTGGATCTGAAGACCGGGAAGTACGAGCCCGACACCGAGGCCAACGTGCGTGAGCACGCACAGCTCGCCGCGTACCAGATCGCGGTGCAGGAGGGACTGCTGGAGGGTGCGCCCGCCGACGCGCTCGCGGGCGCCCGACTGGTCATCGTCTCGAAGACGGTCGGCAAGGCGCAGTACCGTGTCGCCCATCAGCACACCCTCGGCGACGAGGCGCGCGCGGCATTCCTGCAGCGGGTGACCGCCGCCGGCCGTGGCATGGCGGCCAGCAGCTTCACGGCACAGGTCGAGGCGCACTGCGCCGACACCCAGGTGCGGGTCTCGCCCTGCCACATCCACACGGTTCCGGCGGTGAGCTCATGACGGGCGGCACGCTCACCGGCGCGGCCACGATCTCGGCCGAGACCATCGCCCTCGCGCTCGGCCTCCCGGTTCCCACCGCGGCTCAGCAGCGGGTGATCGAGGCGCCGCCGAGCCCGGCGCTCGTCGTGGCCGGGGCAGGCAGCGGCAAGACGGAGACGATGTCCGGTCGCGTGGTCTGGCTCGTCGCGAACGGCAGGGTGCGTCCCGACGAGGTGCTCGGTCTGACGTTCACGCGCAAGGCCGCCGGCGAACTGGCCGAGCGCATCGGCATCCGGCTCGAGATGATCGACCACTTCGCGCGGCGCGGGCTTCTGCCGCACCTCGCCGAGATCGTCGCCGACGACGCGCTGCGACGCGTGCACGCCGCCGTCGCCGGCCCGCAGCGCGACGCGGTGCGCGTGCAGGTGCTCGACGAGCTCGCCGAGCGCTACGGCACGGGGTGGGACCCGCGCACGCCGCGCTCGGCGGAGGATCTGCTGGTCCGCCCGAGAGTGTCCACCTACAACGCGTTCGCCGACAGCATCGTGCGCGAGCACGCCGCTCGCATCGGACGCGACCCCGAGGCGGCCATGCTCAGTCAGTCCGCCTCGTGGCTCATCGCGCGCGCCGTGGTGCTGCGAGCCGACATCCCCGACCTCGAAGAGATCGACCGGTCGCTCGGCGGCGTCATCGACGCGGTGCAGAAGCTCGCCGCCGAGGTGCTCGACCACCGTGCCGACCTCGCGGACGTCGAGCGGATCGCAGCAGAACACGCCGCCGCGTTCGAGCCGTACCGCACCAATCGAGACGTCGACACCGCGGCGCTGAATCTGCGCAGCATCCCCGTGCTCGCGCGTCTCGTGCGCGACTACATGGCCGAGAAGCAGCGCCGCGGCGTGCTCGACTTCGCCGACCAGGTCGGCGGGGCGTTCGACATCGTCGAGAGCGCCCCCGATGTGCGCGCCGATCTGCGCGAACAGCATCGTGTCGTGCTGCTCGACGAGTATCAGGACACGTCGGTCATCCAGACGCGATTCCTCGCCGCCCTGTTCCGCGACAGCGCGGTGATGGCTGTCGGCGACCCGCACCAGTCGATCTACGGCTGGCGAGGGGCCAGCGCCGACAACCTCTACGCGTTCAGTCGTGCGTTCGCCCACGATCAGCCCGCCACCACGTACAGCCTGATGACGAGCTGGCGCAACGACACGCGCATCCTCGATGTCGCCAATCGCGTGCTGGAGCCGCTCGCGCGCGCCGGTCTGGACGTGCCGGCGCTCGAGACGCGTCCCGGCGCAGGGCGGGGCAGGGTCGAGGTGCGCTTCCCGCACACCGTCGATGATGAGGCCGAACAGGTCGCCGCGTGGTTCGCGGCTCGGCGGCGCGAGCACGAGCAGTCGAATCCCGACCGCGCGCACACGGGAGCGATCCTGTTCCGGTCCAAACGTCACATGCAGACCTTCGCCGCCGCGCTGGCGCGGCAGGGCATCCCGCACCGGATCCTCGGTCTGGGCGGGCTGCTGTCGACGCCGGAGGTGGTCGACGTCGTCTCCATGCTGCGGGTGATCCACGACCCCACGGCGGGTTCGGCCCTCATCCGTCTTCTCGTCGGCCCGCGGTTCGCGATCGGCGTCGCCGACATGGCCGCGCTCTACGACCTCGCGACCGCGCTCGCCGGACGCGACGCCGACCTGTCTCCGCTCTCCGACGAGGTGCGGCAGCGGCTGCGTGCCTCGCGCGGGGCGGACGAGGCCGTGTCGATCGTCGACGCCGTCGACTTCCTGCGCGCGGCTCCCGACGACTACCGGCTGATCTCGGCGATCAGCCCCGAGGGGCGTCGACGGATGCGCGCGGCGGGGGAGATCCTCGAACGGCTGAGAAGGGCGGCGGGCCTGCCCATCCCCGAGCTGATCCGGATGATCGAGCTCGAGCTGCGGCTCGACATCGAGCTCGCCGCGAACGAGTCGCGCGGTCCCGCGCGGATCGCCGCCACTCAGCTGCGCGCCTTCGCCGATGAGGTGCGCGCGTTCCTCAGCGCCGACGACCGCGGCACGATCGGCAGTCTGCTCGCCTGGCTCGACAAGGCCGAGAGCACCGACGAGCTCATGCCGCGGCCCGAACCCCCCGAGCCCGGCGTGGTGCAGCTGCTCACGATCCACGGCTCGAAGGGACTCGAGTGGGACGCGGTCGCCGTCGTGCGGCTCGTCGACGGCGAGCTGCCGGGGCGCCCGCAGGACACCGCCGGATGGTTCGGATTCGGCGTGGTCCCCTTCGCGCTGCGCGGCGACCGCGATGCGCTGCCCGTCTTCCGGTGGGATCCGCAGGCCGAGATGGATGCCGCCGGCGACGTTCCCGCCAAGCGCCACAAGGCCGCGCTCGACGCGCTCGCCGCGGGGGTGACGAAGGCCTACCCGAACGGCGGCGCGCTGCGCCGGTTCAAGAACGAGTACCGCGACTACCAGCAGCAGGAGGAGCGGCGACTCGCGTACGTGGCGTTCACCCGTGCGCGCAGCGATCTGCTGCTCTCCGGCGCGCACTGGGCGGGCCAGGTGAAGCCGCGCCAGGCCAGCGCGTACCTGCGGGACGCGATCGATGTGCTCGGCCTCGATCCGATCGACGGGGTCGACCCCGAAGACAACCCGTACGACGGACCCGGCATGACCCGCTCGTGGCCGATGGACCCCCTGGGCGACCGCCGACCGCGCGTCGCCGCTGCCGAGCAGGAGGCGCGCGCGGCGCTGGACCGCCCGGAGCGGCCCGCGCCCACCGAGCAGCTGGCGCGACTGCTCGTCGAGCGCGCGGAGCGGCAGCAGGGCGCACCGGCCGAGGTGCCGACGCGCGTCCCGGCGTCGCGGTTCAAGGACTGGGTCACCGACTATCGCGGCACGCTGCGCGATCTCGGACGGCCGATGCCCGAGCGGCCGTACACGCAGACCCGCATCGGCACCCTGTTCCACGCGTGGGTCGAGCACCGCTCAGGACTGGTCGGTGCGAGCTCCACCGTCGAGAGCGCTCTCTGGGAGCTCGACGACGACGGTGCGGACGCGGCGCCGCCGACCCATCTCGGCAGCGACGACGAACGCTCCCTCGCCGAGCTGCGGGCAGTGTTCGAGCGCAGCGAATGGGCGCCGCTGCAGCCGATGGCGGTCGAGATCGAGATCGACTTCGCGTTCGGCGAAGGCGACGATGCGGCGGTGGGCGGGGGCCACATCGTCATCTGCAAGCTCGACGCGGTCTACCGCCGCGAGGACCGCGGCGGACGCATCGAGATCGTCGACTGGAAGACCGGCCGGGCACCCCGCACGCCCGCCGAGCGAGAGGAGCGCATGCTGCAGCTGGCGCTCTACCGGCTGGCCTACCACCGCCGGTTCGGCGTGCCGCTGGAGGAGATCGATGTGGCGCTGTTCTACGTCGCTGACGACCTCGTCATCCGCGACGACCGCGTCTATTCGGAGTCGGACCTCGTCCAGCGTTGGAGTGCAGCACGAGCCGCCCGCTGAGCTTCGTCCGAGTCCGGGTCGGGGGACGCTGAGCGATCGGCGGCCGCCGCGGCCCCGGCATCCGTCGCCGCGGCGCTGCCGTCGTCGACACGGGTCGACCCGCGGACACCGGCGACGTCGGAAAGATCCTGCGTGGGCTGCTCCCACGACGCGTGCGCCGCGTCGCCCTGCTCCTGCGTCCGACTCGCCTCGCCGTCTGCGCGCGGAGCACCGGCGGACGACACGGGCCGGGCAGGTCCGCGACCGTCGCCCTGGTCTTCCTGGTCGCCTTGGTCTTCCTGGTTCTGCTGGTCGCCCTGGTGCTGCTGGTCTTCCTGGTCGTCCGGCTCGGCCTCGTGCCACAGGTCCTCGGGGCGATACGCGTCCGTCTGCATCGACGTGTCGATGTCGTTGGAGGCGGTCGCGGGCACGCGGTCGAGCACATCGAGCGCCGAGTCGACACCGCCGGTGTACGTGGCGGTCACCCGCAGATCGTCACCGCGCAGACCCGAGCTGAGCGACTCCAGCAGGGCGGCGGCGTCGTCGACGATGTCGGGCCGGCGCAGCTCGTCGCCGTGCACGAGCCAGCGGGCGAACTCGAGCTCGGCGTGCAGGCGGGCGCGCGCCTGCAGCGCGTCGTCGGTCGCACGCTGCGACGCGGCCGTGTACGCGGCGAGCACGTCGGGTGCGGCCTCCGGAGCACCGGACAGCCAGCCGAGGTCTTCCGCCGGATCGCCGACCGCGAGTCCGCGCCAGCCGAGCACCGCGACCACCTGCGGGCCGTCGTGCGGATCGTCCTCGAACAGGAAGGAGAGCGCCTGTATGCCGCCGAGCGTCACGGCGCTCTCGAAGCGCCACAGGTCGTCGTCGGCGACGGCGCTGCGCCAGCGCGCGCTGAGCCGTGCCGGCACCCGCCCCGTCGCGGATGCCCGATCCACCAGCTGCTCTGTCTCCGCACGCACCGCGGCGGCGTCGCGCACGCTCAACCCGGCCGCGCGAACGACCGACGGCGGCAGGGTGTGCACGGCGGCGATCGCCCGCCCGATCGAGACGGCGGCACCGCGCCCGGGGGGAACGTGCGCGGCTTCGATCTGGAAGCCGGGCATGAGATCGGTGACGAGCGCACGCGCGTCGCCGACCCGTGTCTCTCCCATCGCGGTGGGCACCCGGAAGGGCAGGATCTCCCTCGCGCCGGCGGTCAGAGCGCGCAGCGCGAGCGCCTCCTCGGCGAGTTCGACGGCCGCCGAGTCGTCGGCGGCGACGCGGATCACGAGCTCGCTGCCGTCGGCGAGTGTGGCGATGGCGGAGTCGAACCTCCCGTCGCCATCCGCGGTCAGGGCGCGAGCGCCTGTGACCTCCGCCCCGGGCACAGCGGCCGTGACCGCCGCCACTAGAGTGAAAGGAGAGCGAGCCATGCTCCCCAGCGTAGGTCTGCCCTCGCACAGTTGGCGTCCACGCCACGCGAGTGCCGCGGCATACGTCGCGTTCCGGGACGGCCGCACGAGAGCAGGAGGACGCATGAGCACCAGGTCCGACACCCTCGACAGGGCGGCCGAGCTGCGCGCACAGCCCGGAGCGATCGACACGCTGCGAGCGGCCGAGGGCACCAGGGTCGTCGTCGTCCGCGATCGTCGACTTCGCATCGCCGACCGGGCTGTCGTGCGGGCCAGGGTCGCCGAGGTCGGCGACGCGGAGTGGGCTCTGCTGGGGCGCGATGCCGACGGTGCGGCGCTGCTTCTCGCATCCGTCCCGCCCGAGCACGAGAGCATCGACGCGGCGCCGGAGGAGACCTGGCTGGGGCTGCGCGAGGTCGGCGGCATGCTCGATCCGCTCGAGGCCGAGATCTTCGTCACGGCGGTCGCCCTCGCCGCGTGGCTGGTCGATGTGCGCCACTGCAGCCGGTGCGGCACCCTGCTCGAGCTGCGCAACGCCGGATGGTCTCGGCACTGCGACGGGTGTGACGCGCAGCACTTCCCGCGCACCGACCCCGCCGTGATCGTCGCGGTCGAGAGCCCCGACGGCGAACGGCTGCTGCTCGGCGCCAACGCCGCCTGGCGCGGTACCATGTACTCGTGCTTCGCCGGGTTCGTGGAGGCGGGGGAGTCGATGGAGTCGACCGTGCACCGCGAACTCGCGGAGGAGGCCGGCGTGCGGCTGCGCGAGCTGCGCTACGTCTCGTCGCAGCCCTGGCCGTACCCGCGCTCGCTGATGGTCGGGTTCCGCGCGGTCGCCGCCGACGAGGACGTGGCGGCAGACGGCGAGGAGATCATCGACGTGCGCTGGCTGACCCGCGACGAGATCGGACGTGCACTCGCCGGCGAGGGCCCGGTCGGCCTGCCGAGCCGATCGTCGATCGCCCGCCGGCTGATCGAGGACTGGCATCGGGGCGAGCTGAAGCGCGGTGTGCTGAGCGAGCGCAGCGAGCCGAAGTGAGCGCCCTGGATGCCCTCGACGAGCGTCAGCGCGAGGCCGCCTCGGTGCTGCGCGGTCCGGTCGCCGTTCTCGCCGGTGCCGGCACGGGCAAGACGCGGGTCATCACGCACCGCATCGCGCACGGCGTCGACACCGGCGCATACTCGCCGCAGCGCGTGATGGCGGTGACGTTCACGGCGAAGGCCGCCGGTGAGCTGCGCGGGCGCCTGCGCGCGCTCGGCGTCGGCGGGGTCGCCGCGCGCACCTTCCACGCCGCCGCGCTCAAGCAGCTGAACTTCTTCTGGCCGACCGTCGCGGGTGACTCCGCTCCGTCGCTCATCGACAACAAGGTGAGGATGCTCGGACAGGCCGCCGACGCCATGCGTCTGCGGCCGAGCACCGCCACCCTGCGCGACGTCGCCGCGGAGATCGAGTGGCGCAAGGTCTCGATGATGTCGATCGAGCAGTACGCCGAACTGCAGCGGCCGGTCAGCGGCATCCGCCCCGAGCAGCTGATCGAGCTGCAGACGGCATACGAGGCGCTCAAGGACGAGCGTCGCCAGCTCGACTTCGAGGACGTGCTGCTCGCCTGCGCGGGGATGCTCGAGGCGGAGCCGCGCGTCGCCGCCGCCGTGCACGAGCAGTACCGCCATTTCACGGTCGACGAGTTCCAGGACGTGTCGCCCCTGCAGAATCGGCTGCTCGAGCTGTGGCTCGGCGATCGGCGCGACATCTGCGTGGTGGGCGACGCGAGCCAGACCATCTACTCGTTCGCCGGTGCGCAGCAGCGGTACCTGCTCGAGTTCGAGCGCCGGTACATCGACGCGACGGTCGTGCGGCTCGAGACGAACTACCGCTCGCAGGCGTCGATCCTGACGGCCGCGAACGCGCTGATGAAGGGGCGGCCCGGTGCGCTCGCACTGACGCCTGCCGGCGCGCCGGCGGAGGACGACGAGGCGCCGACCGTCACGGCGTACGACAGCGAGTCGGACGAGGCCGCCGGCATCGCCGACACCATCGTGCGCCGCATCGCCGGCGGTGCTGCCGCCTCCGACATCGCCGTGCTCTACCGCGCACATGCGCAGTCGGCGGTGCTGCAGCAGGCTCTCGCCGCGCGCGGCATCGCGACGAGTGTTCTCGGCGGCACGCGCTTCTTCGACATGCCCGAGGTGCGTCAGGCGGTGCTCGCGCTGCGCGGCGCTGCCGTCGCGCCCAACGACGCGGGTTTCCTGCCCACCGTGCGCGATGTGCTGCGCGGCCTGGGTCTCACCGACGAGCCCCCGCAGGCCGGCGGCGCGCAGCGGGACGGGTGGGAGGCGCGCCGCGCGATCCTGCGACTGGCCGAGGAGGCACCGCCGAGCACGACGCTGCGCGTCTTCGCCGACGATCTGATGGCGCGAGCGAAGGATCAGCACGAGCCGACTCTGCAGACCGTCACCCTGTCGACGCTGCACGCGGCGAAGGGCCTCGAGTGGCCGCATGTGCTGCTCGCGGGCTGGGCGGAGGGCTCGCTGCCGATCTCATACGCGACGTCGTTCGAGAACATCGACGAGGAGCGGCGCCTCGCTTACGTCGGGATCACGCGGGCCGCGCGAACGCTGGCGGTGTCGTGGGCGCGTTCAGCGGGGCGGGGGGAGAGGTCTCCGTCGCGCTTTCTGGCGGAGATCGGAACGACAGCTCGCGGCACGGGCATTCTGCGTGATGTCGCACCGACCGCCAGGCGTGCCGCCCGTCAGGGCTGACTCGCACCATCAGCCCTGCGGACGGCGTCGGGGTGCGCAGGATGCGCGCCGCGAGCGCCGCCGCGTGCGCGATGCGAGCCGCGGTCACCCGCGTCGTCGTGCCGACGAGCTGCGCGTGCAGGCGCGGCCACGCCTCGTCGCGGTCGCGCTCGTGCGCATCGCGGCAGGACAGGCAGGGCGTGCGGCCCGGTACGACGAGAGGACCCACGACAGCGGCGTCCTGTTCGAAGCCGATCGGGAGGTGCGGCAGGTCGTCGCGCAGATAGGGCGCGAGCTGCAGTGCGGCGGCGGCACCGCCGACCATGACGACGGCCACAGCGCCCGCAGAGCGCGGATCGGCCTCGTCGAGACCCTCATCGATCAGAGACTGGCGCAGCCGCTCCTGCCCCCGCCCGTCTGCGAGGTTGATGCCGTCGGCCCAGAACGGCGGTGCCGGCACCGCGTCGTCCACCAGCAGCGGGCGCAGGGTGGCCAGCAGCCGCCGTGCCTCGCCGCGCGGTGCGCCCACGCCGTGCGCCACCACGTCGAACGAGCTGAGCCGGATGCCCGTGCGCAGCCGGTTCAGCAGCGGCTCGACCCAGGCTCCGGCGACATCCAGACGCACGACGCTCTCGAGGCCGAACTGCACCGTGTCCTCATCGCGCCAGAGCAGCGGGTAACGCGGATCCAGACGGGTCAACGTCGTCGGCGTCATCGGGCTCATGACCCGATTGTGTCCTGATACGAGCGGTCTGCGGGGCCGGAGGAGACGATCTGTGGACGGATCGGGCTCCTCTGCGGCTGTGCAGGACGAGTCATCGCGTGCCCCGGACCACCCTCAACCGAAGCTCAGGCTCAGGCTCAGGGGCACGCTCAGGCTCAGACCGGACGATCGCCTTCGGGACGGTCGTCGCCGGGTTCGTCCTCGCCGCCGGGCGAGGCCGTGTCGTCCGTGTCTGCTGCGCCGCTGTCTGCTGCGTCGGTGTCTGCTGCGCCGAAGTCCTCGCCGTCGAGCAGGCGCGCGAGTGCTTCGTCGAGCTCATCCGCCTCCGGCGTCTCTCCCCGCTGCAGGGCCTCCAGACGCGCGATGAGCGCGGACGGGTCGTCGATGTCCGATGCGAGCGGCATGATGTCGGGGTAGTCCCACAGGGCATCCCGTGCGGCGATGCCGACGGCATCCGTCACCGCCCGCCACATCGCCGACGCCTCGCGAAGGCGCCGGGGACGCAGCTTCAGGCCGACGAGCGCCCCCAGGGCGTCCTCGGCAGGACCGCCCACCGCGCGACGCCGGCGGGCCGCTTCAGCCAGCCGCGCGCCGTCGGGCAGTCGCGAGGTGGCCTCTTCGGTCACCACGTCGACCCAGCCGTCGATCGTCGCGATCAGATTCTCGAGGCGGGCGAGCGCCTCGCGCTGCGCCTCGGTCTGGGCCGGAAGCAGCGCTCCGCCCTCGATCGCCGCCCGCAGCTCCTCAGGGTTCGTCGGATCGAGGCGGGATGCCAGATCGTCGAGCACCTCGACGTCGACCGTGACTCCGCGGGCGAAGTCGGTGATCTGGGAGAGCACGTGCAGGTGCAGCCACTTCGCGTGGCGGTACAGCCGGGCGTAGGCGAGCTCGCGCACGGCCAGGTACAGCGCGATCTGATCTTCCGGGATCTCCAGGCCCGCACCGAAGTCGGCGATGTTCTGCGGGATCACGGCGGCCGTTCCCGCCGGGAGCACCGGGATGCCGACGTCGCCGCCGGAGACGACCTCGAGCGAGAGCCGGCCCAGCACCTGACCGAACTGGGCGGCGAACAGCGAACCGCCCAGGCCGCGCATCAGCTGGCCGGCACCCTGCACCATGCTCTGCATCTCGGGCGGGACCTGCGTCTCGAGCGCGCCGGTGAGGGCATCCGCGATCGACGTCGACACCGGGTCGGCGATCTCCTTCCACACCGGCAGGGTCTTCTCGACCCACTCGCCGCGGGTCATCGCCTGGGGTGCCGAGGCGAGCTCCGAGATCGTGGTCGCCTCACCGAGCCAGAGGTTCGCGAGGGCGAAGGCATCCGCGAGTGACGCGCGCGAGCCGTCGGCGATGCCGAGGCCGTCGCGGTTGGCGATGTGCAGCGCGCGCTGCTGGGCGCCCTGCCAGGGGTCGCCGCCGAACATGCCCTGCAGCTGCGACATGAACCCGGACATCTGGGCTGCGTCGATCGGCATCCCGCCCATGCCGGACAGCGCATCCCGGAGCGCCTCCGGGTCGACCTGCCCACCCGACATCATGCGCCGGAGCATCTCCTCGAAGTCGGACGGATCCCGATCGTCATCTGCCATGCGATTGCCCTCTCAGCATGCCCGTAGCGTGTGCGCTCTACGCTAGTCACAGGATCCTGTGCTCGACCCCGATGCGCGCGGATCGCTGTACGCCGCTCGCGAACGCCCCGGAGGTTCCGTGTCATCACGCCGCAGCAACGGGACGGTCACCGGCATCGTCGCGCTGAGCGTCGCGCTGGTCGCCCTGGTCGCGCTCACCTTCGTGCCCACGCCGTACGTCATCCAGCGACCCGGCCCGGTGTACGACACGCTCGGCACCGCGCGCAGCGCGGACGGGGCCGAGGTGCCGCTGATCGAGATCGACGGGGCCGAGACGTACCCCACGGGCGGCACGCTCGATCTCACGACCGTGCAGGTGATCGGCAACCGCGAGCGAACCCCCACCTGGTTCGAGCTCGCGATGGCATGGACCGACCCGACCCGCGCCGTCGTGCCCATCGACACGGTCTTCCCGCAGGGCGTCAGCTCCGACGAGCGCGACGAGCGCAACGCCGCTCTGATGGTCGATTCGCAGCACGAGGCCACCGCCGCGGCGCTCACCGAGCTCGGCTACGACGTCGGCGCGATGGTGCGGGTCGTCGAGACCGTGGCCGACAGCCCCGCGGACGGACTGCTGCGAGCCGACGATCTCGTGCAGGCGATCGACGGCGAGGAGATCGACTCGGCCACCGCGCTGCGGGATGCCATCCAGCAGGCGGACGGTGCTGAGGTCACCCTCACGATCGAGCGCGACGGCGACGAGACGGCCGTTGCGGTCACGCCCGAGAAGTCCACGGACGCCGCAGGCGAGGAGGTGTGGCTGATCGGAATCGCCCTCACCACCGACTACGACTTCCCCATCGATGTGCGGCTGCAGCTCGACAACGTGGGCGGCCCCAGCGCGGGCATGATGTTCGCGCTCGGGATCATCGACGAGCTCACCCCCGGCGAGCTCAACGGCGGTGCGGACGTCGCCGGCACCGGCACCATCGACGCCGCGGGCGACGTCGGGCCCATCGGCGGCATCCGGCAGAAGCTGTACGGGGCCCGCGACGCGGGGGCGACCGTCTTCCTCGCTCCGGAGCAGAACTGCGACGAGGTCGTGGGCCACGTTCCGGACGGCCTGCAGGTGTACCGGACCGGCACGTTGAAGGAGTCGCTCGACATCCTCGAGAAGGTCGCCGCGGGCGGCGACACGTCAGCGCTTCCGGTCTGCACCGCGACGGGCTGATCCGCCAGCGGCGAACCGTTCGCCCATCCGGGGCCGCGTCATAGGTCGCCTGCCTAGGATGGAACGGTGACCTCGACCTCAGCGCCGCAGCCGGCCACGCCCAGCACATCACGACGGATCCTCGCGATCTCGGTGGCGATCATCGCCGCCCTCATCGCGGCGTTCTTCGTGTTCTCCTCGCTCTACACCGAGTTCCTCTGGTTCGACCAGCTCGACTTCGCCTCGGTGCTCACCACCCAGTGGATCGCCACCGCCACGATGTTCGTCGTGGGATTCCTCGGCATGGCGCTGCCGATCTTCCTGTGCATCCAGCTGGCGTACCGGCTGCGACCCGTCTACGTGCGGCTGAGCTCGCAGCTCGATCGCTATCAGGAGGTCATCGAGCCGCTGCGCCGCCTCGCGATGTGGGGGATGCCGGTCTTCTTCGGCGTGTTCGCCGGATTCGCCGCCGCGGGCAACTGGAAGACGGTGTGGCTGTGGGCGAACGGTGTGACCACCGACACCCTCGACCCGCAGTTCGGTGCGGACACCGGCTTCTACCTGTTCGCGATGCCGTTCTACTCGGCTCTGCTGGCCTTCGCGTCGGCCGTGCTGCTGCTCTGCCTGGTGATCACCGCGCTCGTGTCGTACCTGTACGGTTCGGTGCGCATCGGGCAGCGCGAGCTGCGCATCTCGAAGCCCGCGCGCATCCAGCTCGCCGTGCTCGCCGGTCTCTACCTCGCCGTGCAGGCCGTGAGCCTGTGGCTCGACCGCTACCTCACCCTCGTGCAGCCTGAGGGCCGCATCACGGGTGCGGCCTACACCGGAGTCAACGCCACCATCCCCGGCCTCGCGATCCTGTCGATCATCGCCGCGGTCGTCGCGGTGCTGTTCCTCGTGACCGCCGTGATCGGCCGCTGGCGTTTCCCGCTCGCAGCCACCGCGCTGTTCGTGGTCGCCTCGCTCGTGGTCGGCATGGGCTATCCGTGGGTCGTCACCACGTTCCAGGTGAAGCCGAACGAGAACGCCTATCAGGCCGAGTTCTACGATCGCAGCATCCAGAGCACGAAAGAGGCGTACGGCGTCGCCGACATGGAGGTCACCCCGTTCGCGGCGACGACCGACACCGAGCCGGGTCAGCTGCGCGAGGACGCCGACACCACGGCATCCGTGCGCATCATGGACCCGGCGATCATCAGCCCGACGGTGCGCCAGCTGCAGCAGTACCGCTCGTACTACCAGTTCGCCCCTGAGCTCGACGTGGACCGCTACGAGATCGACGGCGAGTCGCAGGACACCGTCGTCTCCGTGCGCGACCTCGATCTGACCAAGCTCGGCGGCGGCGACAGCTGGAACAACCGCGCCGCCGTGTACACCCACGGCTACGGTCTCGTCGCGCTCGCCGGCAACCAGCGCACCAGCGACGGCGAGCCCGTCTTCCTCGAGCAGGGCATCCCGACCTCGGGCTTCCTCACCGACACCGAGAAGTTCGAGCCGCGCGTGTACTTCGGCGAGTCCTCGCCGGAGTACTCGATCGTGGGGGCCCCGGAGGGCACCGAACCCGTCGAGATCGACTACCCGCGCGGTGAAGACGGAGCCAGCGACACCAAGACGACCTTCGACGGCGACGGCGGGCCGCGCATCGGCAACACGTTCGTGAAGCTGCTCTACGCGATGAAGTTCCAGTCCGAGCAGATCCTGTTCTCCAACCTGGTCAACTCCGAGTCGCAGATCCTCTACGACCGCGACCCGAAGAAGCGCGTCGAGAAGGTCGCGCCCTACCTGACCCTCGACAACGACCCGTACCCGAGCGTCGTCGACGGCCGCATCGTCTGGATCGTCGACGGCTTCACCACGAGCGCGAGCTACCCGTACTCGAAGACGGTCAGTCTCCGAGACGCCATCGCCGACTCCCGCACCCCGGCATCCGTGGTGTCGTTCGACAACATCAACTACATCCGCAACTCGGTCAAGGCCACCGTCGACGCGTACGACGGGTCGGTCAAGCTGTACGCCTGGGACGACGAGGACCCGATCCTCCAGGCCTGGCAGAAGGTCTACCCGGCGACCGTCGAGCCGATCAGCGAGATGTCCGCCGACCTGATGAGCCACGTGCGCTACCCGACCGACCTGTTCAAGGTGCAGCGCGACGTGCTCGGCGTCTACCACATCGACGACGCCCGCTCGTTCGCGCAGGAGGACAACCGCTGGCAGACGCCGGACGACCCGCGCGCCAAGGATCGTCTGCAGCCGCCGTACTACCTGTCGATGAAGATGCCGGGTCAGGACGAGCCGCGCTTCTCGATGTTCTCCACCTTCATCCCGGCGTCCGCGCAGGGTGACACGCGAGAGGTGCTGATGGGCTACCTCGCCGTGGATTCGGATGCCGGGAACAAGAAGGGCGAGAAGGCCGAGGGCTACGGCAAGATGCGCCTGCTGGAGATCGACACGAACTCCACGGTGCCGGGCCCGGGTCAGGTGCAGAACACCTTCGACTCGGACACCGAGATCGCCAACAAGCTGAACGTGCTGACGCTCGGCAAGTCGGACGTGAAGTACGGCAACCTGCTGACGCTTCCCGTCGGCGGCGGACTGCTGTACGTGCAGCCGGTCTTCGTGCAGTCCTCCGAGGGCACCAAGCTGCCGAACCTGCGAAAGGTGCTCGTCGCCTTCGGCGACCGCGTGGCCTTCGAGGACACGCTCACCGAAGCCCTCGACGTGCTCTTCGGCGGCGACGCCGGCGCATCGGGCGGCGACGACGACGTGGAACCCACCGATCCCGGGACCCCGGCCGATCCGGACGCTCCCGCCGACCCCGACCAGGGCGGCACCGCGCCGACCGGCGAGACGCTGACCGCGCTCGAGGAGGCACGCGCCGCTCTCGAGGCCCGCGAGGTCGCGCTGAAGTCCGGTGACCTCGAACGGTTCGCCGCCGAGGACAAGAAGCTCACCGCCGCCATCGAGAAGCTGCTCGCTCTCGAGGACCAGGCAGCGGCCGAGTAGGGAGGTGCCGGCAGACGCGACACGCCCGTGCGCGTCTGCCGGCCACCTCGATTCGCCCTCCCTCAGAACCCGTGTTAGGCTATAAAACGTGCCGCGGGGTGGAGCAGTTCGGTAGCTCGCCGGGCTCATAACCCGGAGGTCGCAGGTTCAAATCCTGTCCCCGCAACAAGAGAGGCCCCGAGATCATCACGATCTCGGGGCCTCGTCCTTTGCGTCGAGCACCCCTCCGCTGACCCGGTCGCCGAACCGGCATCCGCCGGTCCCCTCGCAGACGCGCGCACGTTCCGCTGAACCTGTGAGCCGTACAGCTGAGGGGCGTAACGTCGGGTCATGGAGACACAGACACGAACGAGCGGTGCAGACACCGCGACGCTGGGCCTGGGATCGGTGCTGGTGGGTTCGCTGCCTGCTGCGCTGATGACCGATGAGGCCCCGGATCGCTACACGGTGGAGGCGGTCTTCACACGCCGACCCCGACCGGACGAGATCGCGGAGATCCTGAGCGGGCAGACCAGGGACACGCTGACCGAGGCGGGCTACCCGACCGTCGAGCTGGCGATCTCGGATCGCCGACTGGAGATCGCGAACACGAACCTGGAAGAGCTGCGTGACGGTCTCGGCGGGGTGCTCGCCGACCGGCTCTCGGAGATCAGCGCCAGCGTCCGCACCAGGGAGGAGGCGGCGTCGGTGCGCTTCCAGGAGGCCGCGGTCGGCGAGCAGCACCGGGCCGCTGCGGTCGCCGATCTCGCGGAGTCGGTGTCCTTCCGGCCCGCTGCGACCCCGAGGCCCGTCTCGGGCTCGGCGGCCGGTGTGCGATCGAATGCGCTCGACGACCGTGCGCGGATCGACGACTGGACCGACGAAGGCGGTCACGCGCGCTGATCTCGGCTGCCACCTCCGAGTGCGAGGCGACCATGAACGAGGCCCACTCGCCGGCGCCGCATGCCGCCGTCGTCTACCATCCCCTGAAGGTGCCGGTTCGGCGACTGCGTGCCGCGGTCGCCGAGCACGAGGCCGCGAACGGGTGGGCACGCACGCGCTGGCACGAGACCGCCGGCGACGACTCCGGGCGGGCTGCCGCCGAGAGCGCTCTCGCACACCGACCTGCGGTCGTGCTCGTCGCGGGCGGCGACGGGACGGTGCGAGCCGTCGCCGAGGTGATGCAGGCCACGGGCATCCCGATCGCGCTGATCCCGCTGGGCACCGGCAATCTGCTCGCCCGTGACATCGGCGCGCCGCTCAACGACCTCGCCGCCTGCGTCCGCGCGGCGTTCTCGGGCGGGGATCGGGCGGTGGATGTCGGGATGGCGGAGCTCGACGACGAGGGCGGCTCTCGTCGCACGACGGCCTTCATGGTGATGGCGGGGATCGGGCTGGATGCCGAGATGGCGGAGAGCACGAGCGCGAACGCGAAGAAGCGTCTCGGCTGGTTCGCGTACGTCGCACCGATCGCCCGCTCGGTCATCGCCAACAGGCTCTTCCACCTCGACTACCGCATCGACGGAGGTCGGACGAGGTCGACGAGGGCGCACACGGTGATCGTCGGCAACTGCGGCACCCTCACCGGCAACATGCTCCTGATCCCCGCGGCGATCATCGACGACGGGCTGCTGGACGTCGTGATGATGCGCCCCGCGGGACGCTTCGGATGGGCGCGGATCGGCACCCGTCTCACCCTGCAGGGGCTCGCCCGTCGGTCCCCGCTCGGCCGCAGACTGCTGCAGCAGACGCCCGATCTCCACTCGCTCGCGTACCTGCAGGGCCGCCGATTCGAAGCGCGGTTCGACGCTCCTCATCTCGTCGAACTCGACGGCGACAGCTTCGGTCACGTCACCCGGGTCCGGATCACCGTGCGCCCTGGCGCCCTGGTCGTGCGAACGCCCGCGCAGCTGGGCGCGCCGACCGCGGGCGCGGCTCCCGAGAGCCGAGCGCGCGCACCGCGGGAGTGAGGGAGGATGGCAGCATGACCGCAGCCGCTCCTCTCGTCGCCGTGTGCCAGTTCTCCCCGGATGCCTCGCCGGAGCGCAATCGGGAGCGGATCGCCGTGCTCGTCGCCGCGGCCGCACAGCGCGGTGCCGACGTCGCCGTGCTGCCCGAGTACTCGAACTACTTCACGCCGGAGATGGACGACGCCCTCGCGCAGAACGCGGAGGGCCTCGACGGCGGGTTCGTCTCCGCGCTGCGCGCGCTCGCCGCCGAGCACGACCTGGTCGTCGTCGCCGGGATGGTCGAGACCGCCGACGCCGGTCGCGTGCACAACACCGTCGTCGCCGTGTCGGATGCCGGTGTGCAGGCGGTCTACCGCAAGCAGCACCTGTACGACGCGTTCGGCCATCGGGAGTCGGACTGGATCGAGCCCGGCGACCTCGGCGACGCGGCCGTGTTCGAGGCGCGCAGCCTGCGGTTCGGGCTGATGACCTGCTACGACCTGAGGTTCCCCGAGGTGGCGAGAACCCTGGTCGACGCCGGCGCGGATGCCCTGATCGTCCCTGCGGAATGGGTGCGCGGCCCGCTCAAGGAGCACCACTGGAACACCCTGCTCACCGCGCGCGCCATCGAGAACACCGCGTACGTGATCGCTGCCGACCACCCGGCTCCGGTCGGCGTCGGGTACTCGCAGGTGATCGACCCGCAGGGCGTGGTGGTCGCCGGCGTCAGCGCAGGGGAGGGGGTGGCCGTGGCATCCCTCGACCCTGATCCTGTCTCTTATACACATCTGACGCTGCCGACGAATCTAGGG
>NZ_MJIR01000050.1:0-23945 GCF_001878835.1 Microbacterium sp. AR7-10
CGGTGAGCCCCTCGGCGACCGAGGTCGCCGGCGGCACCTCGCCGGATGACGGGGTGAGAATCTCGGCTGCCTCGTTCAGCACGGCGTCGAGCTGCGTGATCGCCGCCTGGATCTTCGGCCCGACCCCCAGCAGCGGGGCGTTGCGCAGCGCATCGCGGAAGCTGAGACCGTTCTCGTCCGCGAAGCGCGCGATCGACGTCTCGGTGACGTCGCCGATGCCGCGCCGCGGCTTGTTCAGGATGCGACGGACCGCCATCTCGTCAGCCGGGTTCGCCACGGCGACGAGGTACGCGAGGGCGTCCTTGATCTCGGCGCGCTCGTAGAACTTCGTGCCGCCCATGATCTTGTAGGGCACGGCCGCGCGGATGAAGATCTCCTCCAGCGCACGCGACTGCGAGTTGGTGCGGTAGAAGACCGCCATCTCGGAGTACGGGATGCCCGCGCGGCGCAGCGCTTCGACCTCGTCCGCGACGAACTGCGCCTCGTCGTGCTGGGAGTAGCCGGTGAAGCCCACGATCTTCTCGCCGGGCCCCCGATCGCTCCACAGGTTCTTCGCCTTGCGGTCGAAGTTGTTTCCGATCACGGCGTTCGCCGCCGACAGGATGTTCTGCGTCGACCGGTAGTTCTGCTCGAGCAGCACGACCTTCGCTCCGGGGAAGTCGCGCTCGAACTCGCTGATGTTGCGGATGTCGGCGCCGCGGAAGGCGTAGATCGACTGGTCGGAGTCGCCGACCACCGTCAGCGACGCGCCCTCGGTGTGCTCCGAAGGAGTCGGTTCGAAAATCATCATCCCCGGATCCCGCTCGTTGAGCGAGCCCGAAGGGCGAGACGAAACGCGCATGCCGTTCATCGCGAAGGCATCCGATTCTGCGGCCTGCCCCGACACCGGCCGGGTCAGCTCGTGGATCAGCGCGTATTGCGCGTGGTTGGTGTCCTGGTACTCGTCGACGAGGATGTGCCGGAAGCGACGCCGGTACACGTCCGCGACGTGCGGGAAGGCACGGAACAGGTACACGGTCTGGCCGATGAGGTCGTCGAAGTCGAACGCGTTCGCCTTCTGCAGCGCCCGCTGGTAGTCCGAGAAGATGTCGGCGAACTTCCGCTCGGCGGGATCGCTCAGATTCGCCTGGCGGGCGAAGCCCTCGGCATCCGTCAGCTCGTTCTTCAGCTTCGAGATGCGCGACTGCACCGATCCGGGGGTGAGCCCGAAGGCATCCGCGTCGTGCTCCTTCACCAGCCGCTTCAGCAGGGCGCGGGAGTCACCCGAGTCGTAGATCGTGAACGACTTGGTGAAGCCGAACTGTTCGGCCTCGCGGCGCAGGATCCGCACGCACGCGGAGTGGAAGGTCGAGATCCACATCCCGCGGGCGACGTCGCCCACGAGACCGGCGACGCGCTCGCGCATCTCCGCCGCCGCCTTGTTGGTGAACGTGATCGCGAGGATCTGGCTCGGCCACGCCTCGCGCTCGCGCAGCAGCAGCGCGATCCGCCGGGTGAGCACACTCGTCTTGCCCGACCCCGCGCCGGCGACGATGAGCAGCGCGCTGCCCCGGTGGGTCACCGCCTCGAGCTGCTGCGGGTTGAGCCCGGCGAGCAGCTCGTCGCGGCCGCCGGAGAGGCGGGGGCCGGAGGATGCGGGGACGATGAGGGGGGCGTCGGTCATGGCACGTCGAGTCTATTCGGGACGTCCGACACCGGGGTACGCTCGGAGCGAGCCGAGAGGACGGTGCCCCGATGATGACCGAGTTGACCGAACAGGAATGCCGGGAGCTGCTCGGCGCGACGACCGTGGGAAGGCTCGGCTTCGTCACGGATGCCCGGGTGCAGATTATCCCGGTCAACTACCTCATCGACGGCGATGACGTCGTGATCCGGACGGCACCGTCCGGCCTGCTGCGCGCATTGCCGGAGAGCACCGTGGGGATCGCGTTCGAGGTGGACCACCACGACGATCTCGCCGGCTCCGGCTGGAGCGTGCTGCTGAGCGGATCCGTCTCCGAGATGACCGACGACGAGCTGGCGGCCGTGCCCGGTGTGACGCGGCGCACTCCGTGGGCCGAGGGCGACAGGTCGCTGCCGCTGCGGTTCACCCCGGCATCGATCTCCGGTCGCCGGGTGCGCCGTCCGCACTGAGCGCAGAGGTGGCACAATCGGGCCATGCGCACGATCCTCAACATCATCTGGGTCATCTTCGCCGGATTCTGGCTGTGGCTGGGGTACATCCTGGCAGGCATCGTGCTGTGCATCCCGATCGTCACCATCCCGTGGGCGATCGCCTCGTTCCGCATCGCCGGATACTCGCTGTGGCCGTTCGGGCGTCAGGTGGTCGACCACCCCAAGGCCGGCCTCGGCTCGGTTCTCGGCAACATCGTCTGGGTTATCCTCGCCGGCTGGTGGCTCGCGCTCGGACACATCCTCTCGGGCATCGCGCTGTGCATCACCATCATCGGCATTCCGATGGGCATCGCCGACTTCAAGCTCGTGCCGGTGTCACTCATGCCGCTCGGCAAGGAGATCGTCCCCGCTCGCAGCGGCGCTTTCCGAGCCTGACCGGCCGGTTCAGCCGAAGAACGCGACTCCCAGATCGGGGTGGTCGACGAACACGCCGTCGACGCCAGTGTCGGCGATCTCGCGCCACTCGGCCTCGTAGTCCCCGAACGCCGACGTCGCTGCGCCGACGCGGAACCGCGGGTCGAGGAAGGTGTTCTCCGGGCGGCACGTCCAGGTGAACACCCGCAGACCGCGCGCATGCGCGTCGGCGACGATCGTGTTGCCCGGCGCGAGCAGCATCCTCTTGCTGACGCTGATGCCGTCGACCGTGCCGGCCAGCTGGTCGAGCCCCTCGGGCGTCACGGCGACGGCGTATGCGGGCGCCTGCCGGCCCAGCGCGCTGACGAGATCGAACGGCTTGCCCCGTGACTCGATGAGGTAGATGAAGGATGCCGCGATACCGGTCTTCTGCAGTCGATGCAGGATCGTCGACTCGAACGACTCGATGATCAGCGGCAGGTCGCCGTCCGCCCAGCCGCCCGCGCGCAGGTCGCGCTCGATAAGCGGCGCGAGATCGAGTCCGATGCTGTCGAAGTACGTGGCGTGCTTGATCTCGAGCACGATGCCGATCTCCCGGCCGTGCTCGTGCGACCCGGCGCGCACGAGGTCGAGCAGGTCGGGAAGGCGCAGGATCGGCTGACCGTCGTCGAACGTCGCGCTGGATCGACGGATCTCGGGCAGCCGCTCCCGGCTGCGCAGCGTCGACAGCTCGGCCCAGGTGAAGTCCTCGGTGAACCATCCGGTCAGCGAGACCCCGTCGACGCGCTTGGTCGTGCGTCGATCGGCGAACTCGGGGTGATCGGCCACGTCGGTCGTGCCGGAGATCTCGTTCTCGTGCCGCAGCACGAGCACGCCGTCCTTCGTCGCAACGACATCCGGCTCGACGGCATCCACCCCCATCGCCAACGCGAGCTCGTACGACGAGCGGCTGTGCTCCGGTCGGTATCCGGGGGCACCGCGATGCCCGATGACGAGCGGTCTTCTCCTGGGCACGCTCACAGCGTAAAGCACCCATTCCATAGGTTGCCGCGAGTATCTTTGAGGAAAGAGATGACCGATCCCTCGGGAGCAGAGGCCACCATGAGCAATTTCGCATTCAACAACCCGGCGTTCCAGCAGCAGGATCCGCGAAATGTCGCGTCCTATCCCGGTTCGTCTCAGGGCACCTACGCACCGCCGCCCGCACCGGGCGCCGCCGCCGGCACCGCGTCGTTCCAGCACGCGGGAATGGATGCCGCCGCAAACGCGCAGCTGGAGGGCATGTACACCTCGCCGTCCGCGGGCGCGCTGGAGACCGACCGGATGACGGTCGAGGACACGGTCTGGAAGACCGCGGGCCTCTTCGCCATCCTGCTCGTCACCGCGGTCGTCGGCTGGGTGTGGACGGCGACCAGCTTCGTCAACTCCGGTGGCAACGCCGACATGACCCCATGGCTCGTCGGCGCACTCGGCGGTTTCGTGCTCGCCATGGTCGTCACGTTCACCTCTCGCAAGAAGGTGCGCCCCGCCCTCATCTGGGCCTACGCGGCGTTCGAGGGCCTGTTCGTCGGCGCCATCTCGGCCTACTTCGAGATCATCTGGCCGGGCGTGGTCATGCAGGCGACTCTGGCGACCATCGCGGTGGTCGGCGTCACCCTCGCCCTTTTCGCCAGCGGCAAGGTGCGCGCCAGCGCGAAGATGACCAAGGTCGTCATGATCGCGATGCTGGGCTACCTGGTCTTCTCGGTGCTCAACCTCGTGCTCATGTGGACGGGCGTCCTCCCCGCCGGCCAGGCCTTCGGCCTGTACAGCGCAGAGATCTTCGGCATCCCGCTCGGTCTCATCATCGGCGTGCTGGTCGTCTTCATGGCCGCGTACTCGCTGGTGATGGACTTCGACCAGATCCAGCAGGGCGTCCGCAACGGCGCCCCGCGCAAGTACGGCTGGCTCGGAGCGTTCGGCATCATGGTGACCGTCGTCTGGCTGTACGTCGAGATCTTGCGCATCCTCGCGATCCTGCGCGGAAACGACTGATCGGACCCCCGCATCGCGAACGGGCCGCTCTCCTCGGAGGGCGGCCCGTTCGGCGTCTGCAGGGCCGCTACAGCCGCGGCGCATCACGCGCCTGAGAGGCCCTTACCTCATCCCGCCGACCGACACAAGGGTGTGCCGCATATTCGTAGGTATCGGGCAGGGTAGAGGAATCCGGAACCCCGGGTATCACTCACAGATCGGAGACACTCATGGGCTTCCTCGCCTTTCTCCTCCTCGGACTCATCGCTGGTGCGATCGCGAAGCTGATCCTTCCGGGCAAGCAGGGCGGCGGCTGGATCGTCACCCTCATCCTCGGAGTCGTCGGCGCACTGCTCGGCGGCTGGCTGGGCAGCGTGCTGTTCGGCAAGGGCGTCGAGGGCTTCTTCGACCTCGGCAGCTGGCTGCTGGCCATCGGCGGCTCGATCATCGTGCTGCTGATCTACGGCCTCGTCGTCGGTCGCGGCAGCCGCCGCGCCTGATACGGGCACATGAAAGAGGCCGCTNNGCCTCTTTCATGTGCGAGCGGAGCGTCGGGAGATCACTCCCACTCGATGGTCGCCGGCGGCTTGGACGTGACGTCCAGCACGACGCGGTTGACCTCGCGCACCTCGTTGGTGATGCGGTTCGAGATCTTGGCGAGCACGTCGTAGGGCAGGCGCGTCCAGTCGGCCGTCATGGCGTCTTCGCTGGAGACCGGGCGCAGCACGATGGGGTGGCCGTAGGTGCGGCCGTCGCCCTGCACGCCCACCGAGCGCACATCGGCGAGCAGCACGACCGGGCACTGCCAGATCGTCTCGTCCAGGCCCGCCTTGGTGAGCTCCTCGCGGGCGATCGCGTCTGCTTCGCGGAGGATCTCAAGACGCTCGCGCGTGACCTCCCCGATGATCCGGATGCCGAGGCCGGGGCCGGGGAACGGCTGGCGGCCGACGATCGCCTCGGGGATGCCGAGCTCGCGTCCGATGGCGCGGACCTCGTCCTTGAACAGCGCGCGCAGGGGCTCGACGAGCTCGAAGTCGAGGTCGTCGGGCAGGCCACCGACGTTGTGGTGCGACTTGATGTTCGCGGTGCCCGCTCCCCCGCCCGACTCGACCACGTCGGGGTACAGGGTGCCCTGCACGAGGAACTTCACCGGCGCGCCGCCGGTGGCCTTGGCCTCTTCGACGAGGTCGCGCTGCACCTGCTCGAACGCGCGGATGAACTCGCGGCCGATGATCTTGCGCTTGGTCTCGGGGTCGGTGACCCCCTCGAGGTGGCCGAGGAACGTGTCGACGGCGTCGACGGTGATCAGCCGCACGCCGGTGGACTCGACGTAGTCCTTCTCGACCTGCTCGCGCTCGCCCTTGCGCAGCAGCCCGTGATCGACGAACACGGCGGTCAGCTGGTCGCCGATCGCCTTGTGCACGAGGGCCGTCGACACGGCCGAGTCGACGCCGCCGGAGAGCGCGGAGATGACGCGGGCGTCGCCGACCTGCTCGCGGATGCGCTCGATCTGCTCGGCGATGACGTTGTCGCTGTTCCAGTCTGCGGGAAGCCCCGCACCCCGGTGCAGGAAGTTCTCGATGATCGCCTGGCCGTGGTCGGAGTGCTTGACCTCGGGGTGCCACTGCACACCGTAGAGCTTGCGCTCCTCGTTCGCGAAGGCGGCGACCTTCGTCGCGTCGGTGGTCGCCAGCACGTCGAAGCCCTCGGGAGCGCGCGACACCTGGTCGCCGTGGCTCATCCAGACGTTCTGCTCAGCGGGCTGACCGGCGAGCAGCGTGCTGTCGGTGGCGGGGATGTGCGCGTCGGTCGCGCCGTATTCGCGAAGACCCGTGTGCGCGACCTCACCGCCGAGGGTCTGCGCCATGTACTGGAAGCCGTAGCAGATGCCGAGCGTCGGAACACCGAGGTCGAACACGGCCGGGTCGAGCTGCGGTGCGCCGTCGTCGTACACCGAGGAGGGGCCGCCCGACAGGATGAGCGCGACGGGGTTCTTCGCCGCGATCTCCTCCGCCGTGGCGGTGTGCGGCACGATCTCGCTGTACACGCCCGCCTCCCGGACGCGGCGGGCGATCAGCTGCGCATACTGCGCTCCGAAGTCGACGACCAGCGCGGGGCGCTGCTGGGTCTCGGTCTGCTCGGTCAACGGGCACCTTCCGTGGTGGTGGGCGCAGGCGTCGCGGTTGGCTCCGCGGCCTCGCGCTGGGCGAGATAGGCCTTCACGTCGCGCGCCACGCGCGTCTCCATGAAGAAGGACAGCAGCGGGATGACACCGCCGAGGGCGAGCAGGATGAAGCGCACGAACGGCCAGCGCATCATGCTCCACATGCGGAAGCAGGCGAACAGGTAGACCACGTAGAACCAGCCGTGCGCGACGAGGATGCCCTGTGACACGTTGAATCCGTCACCGGTCGATTCCAGCCCGTCGGCGGTCTCGACGACCTCGGCGAACCAGAGCGGACCGCCGGATCCGCCGAGGAAGAGTTCGAGGTGGATCGGCGTGTACTTCAGCACCATCTCGGTCACGAGCAGCAGCAGCATGACGCCGGTGATGATCGAGGCGACCTGGTAGAACTTCAGCGCTCCGCGGATCGCCGGGAAGCTGGCGACTCTGGGCTCGGGCATGCCCTCCATTCTAGCCGCCGCGCTGATACGGCGAAGGCCGCCGGGATCACTCCCGACGGCCTCCGCCCGCATCAGATGCGTGCCGTGATCACCAGCGGGTGATCAGACCCCAGATCCAGTCGACGATCTGCTGGATGATGCCGCTCACTCCGCCGGCGCGGTTGACGTGCACCGTGGCGGTGGCCGCGTCGCCGTCGGCCTGCACCACTGCGAGTGTGTACTTGCCCGGCTGAGTGCTCTTCGGCACGCGCACCGTGGTCGAGAACGTTCCGTCGTCTCCGACCTGCACGGTGCCGACCTGCACGGCCTGCCCCTTCTTGGGACGCAGCTCGACGGTCACCGTCTCGCCGGGGGTGAAGCGCTCGCCGGTCAGCGCGAGGGTGCCGCCGGCGCTGACCTTCGACGAACCCGTCGTGATGGTGCCCTCGAACGGTCCGGGCTCGGGCTCGTCGGCGGCCACCGTGAACGGCAGCGTGACCGCCGCGCCCACGTCCGGCGTCGCGACCAGCGGCGCACCGGCTGATCCCTCAGGCACGGTGAACGAGATGCTCGCCCGGCCGACCTCGTCGGTCGTGTTCACGATGGTCGGGTCGACCGCGGCCGAACCCACCGGGACGCCGCCCAGCGACAGCTCCACCGTCGTCGGCACCCGATCGCCCGCGCTGAACGCGAGCGACGACAGCGCCACGGTCACCACGTCGCCCGTGGCGTAGCCGTCCGCACCCGGGGCCGGCGTGATCGACGCGCCCACGGCGCGCTGGTCGAGGTCAGGGCTCGCCGTCTTGTTCGCGTCGAACCAGTCGACCATCGACTGCAGGTCGATCTTGCCGGTGTCCTTGGCACTGGTGCCCTTCGCCAGGGTGGAGAAGTTGTCTCCACCGGCGGCGAGGAACGAGTTCGCCGCGACCGTGTACGAGGCGGCCGGGTCGAGAGCGGCTCCGTTCAGGGTGATCGAGGTGATCCGCTCACCCTGCGCCGCGGTGGGATCGTACGTGTACGACAGCCCCTCCGAGACGCCGAGCTTCAGGAACGGACGGCTGGCGCCCGCCGGCTGCCACTGCTCTTCGAGCACGGCCTTCAGCTGTGCACCGGTGAGCTGGGTCGTGACCAGCGTGTTGGCGAACGGCTGCACCGTCGCCGCCTCACGATAGGTGACGTTGCCGTCGGGGTCGTTCGCGTTCGACGAGGCGTAGGTGAGGTTGGCGCGGATGCCGCCCGGGTTCATCAGCGCGACGTCAGCGCCCGTGGCCCACTTCTGCACGTCGGCGACGAAGTTGCCGATCGTCGACTCGCCACCGCGGTTCTCGGTGCCGTCGGCCTGGCGAGCGCGGTTGAGATCGGCCGTGATGTCGCCCACCTTGACGGCGCCGAGCACGTCGGCCTCCTTCTTGGCTTCGTCGACGATGGCCTGCACCTCGGCGACCGGCTGGTAGTTGCCCGCCAGCGGACGGATCTCGTTGGTGATCGAGATGAGCTCGTTCTTGTTCGGGTCGACCTTCAGGTTCATCACGCCCATGTTCTCGCCGTACTGCCCCGCCGACACGACCGGACGGCCGTCGATGACGTGGTTGTAGGCCAGGTGGGTGTGCGCCGAGACGATCGCGCTGACGTCGTCGCCTACGCCGTAGACGATCTCGCCCAGTGCCGACTCGGGGGTGATGCTGTCGGCCGACACGGTGGTCGCCCCCTCGTGCACGAGCAGGATGACCACATCGGCTTCGCCGTTGGCGTCGTCGCCGTCTCGCAGGTTCGCGGCTGCGGTGTTGACCGAGTCGACGATGTCGCGCACCTCGAGGTCGGCGATCCCGGCCGGCGAGACCAGCGAGTCGAGCTCTTCGGTCACGGCGCCGACGAAGCCGACCCGCACGCCGTCGACCTCCTTCACCCATGACGGGGCGAGGGCCGTCTCATCCGAGCCCTTCAGGAACACGTTCGACGAGATGTACTCCCAGTCGGCGCGCTCCTGCACGCGATCGCGAAGGTCTGCCCACCCCTGGTCGAATTCGTGGTTGCCCGCGGCGCTCACGTCGAGGCCGGCGGCGTTGAGCGCGTCGATCGTCGGGTTGTCGTCCTGGATGAACGAGGTGAACGTCGATGCGCCGATCAGGTCGCCGGCGGCGGCGAAGATCGTGTTCGGGTTGGCCTCGCGCACCGCCTTGACCGCTCCCGCCAGCACTGCCGCGCCGGCTGCCTTGCCGTCGGCCTCGATGCGGCCGTGGAAGTCGTTGATCGTGGCGATGTCGATGCTGACCGGCGGCTCGGTGGCCGAGACGCCGACGAGGATCGGGTCGTGGTCACTCGAGCGGAACGGGGTGCCCGTCTCGGTGGCGCCGTACGCGTAACCGCGGTCGCTCCACTCCGGCGAGTTGATCGTCCACGCGTCGGCGCCGGTGATCGAGCGCGCCAGCGAGGGCGAGGCGATCACGTGGTCGAGCGAGCCCAGCTCGCCGTCGAACGTGTAGGTGTAGCTGCCGGGCGAATGCACGGGAACGGTGTCGACCCACCCCTCCGACGTGAACACGTCGATCGGGTCTTCGTGGCCGTAGGCGTTGAAGTCGCCGATCAGCAGCATGTCGTCGCCGTTGGTCTTCTCCAGCTGCTCGGTGAACGCGAGCAGCGACTGCGCCTGCTTCACGCGGTCGGCGTTGAAGAAGCCCTGTCCGTCGGCCGGCTGCGTGCCGGAGCCGGACTTCGACTTGAAGTGGTTCGCGATCACGGTGATCGTGCGACCGTCCGCGTCGAACGCCTGGGCGATCGGCTCGCGCGCGTTGCCCCACACTGTCTCGTCGTCGATGGTCTGCGCGTCGCCGACCGGCTTCACCTCGTTCGCCTTGTAGATGATGGCGTTGGTGATGAAGTCGGTGGTGGCCGCGTTCTGCAGCGACTGCGGGGTGGGAACGTACGCCCACACTCCGCTGCCGGCCTCCGCATTCAGCCCGTCGACCAGGTCGGCGAGCGCGGTGTCGGCGGGCTCGCCCAGCTTCACCGAGTTCTCGATCTCCATGAGCGAGACGACATCGGCATCCAGCTTGTTGATCGCGGAGACGATCTTCGACTTCTGGATCGCGAACTCGGCCGCGGTCTTCGCGCCACGGGCGTCGGCGTTCTCGCTGGTCAGCGTGGTGAAGTAGTTGTACACGTTGAACGACGCGATCTGCACGTCGCCGCCCACGGAGGGGACCTCGGGGCGCGGATTCTTCGTGGTGAACCCGAGCTTCTCGTCCGCCGGCGACGCGCTGTCGAGCGGGGTGACGGGCTGCAGCCGCCAGTCGTCGAAGCCGTACTGCAGCACCAGGCCCTTGCCGCCGAAGTCGACCGCGTCGCCGTTTCGCACGACGGTGTCCTTCGTGAAGTACGGCTGGTCGTTCGCGTGGTCCTTGTTGCTCACCTGGATGCTGTAGCCGTCGTCGAGCAGGACCCGGTCGGCGCGGTTCGCCGCGGCGATGGCATCCGCCTCGGCCCCCGGGCGCTTCAGCTCGGTGCCCTTCACGTTGAGCTCGCCGGGATTCAGCCACAGCGTGCCGAAGTTGAACAGCTGGTGGCTGGAGGCGACGAGGTAGTCGCCGGTGGGCAGCACGAGCATGTTCTCGTACGCCTCGCGCGCCGTGCCGACGACCGTGGTCGGCAGGGGCGCGGGAGCGGGCACGCCGGCGCCCGCCGTGACGACGGAGACGCCGGATGCCGATGACGGGGCGATCTGCGTCTGGCCGAAGTACTCGTCGACCACGCCGGTCACAGAGACCAGGTCGCCGATCGCACCGGGGACGGTCGTGCCGCCGAGGAAGACGAAGATGCCGTCCGAGGCATCCGGGGTCTTGTCGTCTGCGCCGCCTGACCCTGCGGTCTGGATGACGATGCCCTTGTAGCCGCCCGTGCGGTAATCGGCGGTGATGACGCCCTCGACGGTGACGGTCTTGCCCTTGTACGGCGAGACGTCGGTGGTGCCCTGCACCTCGGCGATGCTCACCTTCTGCGCGGGTTCGGGCTCGGGTTCGGGCTCGGTGGTGCTGCCGGAGCTCGTGGGCGTGATCGTCGCGGAGAGCGCGAAGTCGGTCTTGTTGTCGTCGGTGTCCTTGCCGTCGGTGCGGTTCAGCGACTTCACGTCGGTGTTGCCGGCGGGCGCTCCGGCGACCGTGCCCTCGAAGGTGTTCGAGCTGCCGTATCCGAGCAGATCGACGACGCCGTCCGCGCCGGCGGCATCCCCGACGGGCAGCGTCACGGCCGAAGCGCCCTGCACGAGGGCGATCGTCCCCGCGGTGCCGCTCGGGGTCAGCGTGCTGGTCTGATCGGGCGTGGGCAGAGCGGCACCCGCGGTGCCGTTGCTGTTCGCCTGAACGAGGAAGTAGCCACCGGCCTTGATGGTTCCGGTGAGCGCGACGACCCCGTTCGAGGCGCCCGAGCCTCCCGCGGAGCGGTACTGCAGCGACATCCCGTCGAGCACGACGTCCTTGTCGGTCGGGTTGTACAGCTCGATGAACTTGTTCTTGAACGCGGCACCGGCGCTGCCGCCGGACAGGTAGGCCTCATTGATGACGACGCCGGTGCCGGCGACATCCGCGAAGGCGGGCGCGGCGATGAGCGATCCCATGCTCATCGTGAACGCCGTGGTGAGCGCGAGCGCGGCGATGCGCCCCCGCTTCCTCTGGTGGGCGATCGGAACGGCCGCGTTCCGATCGGCAGGGGTGTGCATCATGAATGCCGTCTCCTCATTCTGGTTGGCCGGAGATCTCGTGGATCCGCCGTCAGACGCTCGAGCACGTGCTCGCGCATGAAAGCGACCATAGGCCGGGCCTCCGACATCCGGCAAGAGGGTTCGCCCACCCGTCACCGGATGGTCACCCCGCCGTCGCGTCAGGCGTGCGCGTCTTCGAACTCCTCGACCTCGCGCTCCCAGGCATCCTTCGCCAGGCGGTACCAGAGGTAGAACGCGAAGCCGGCGAAGATCGCCCACTCGGCCGCGTAGAAGATGTTCAGCCAGTTGACGGGCGACTTCTCCTCGGGCGCCGGTGAGTCGATGTCGACGAGTCCGGCGGGGGCGGTGAGGGATGCCAGATACGGGCGGTACACGTCGAGCTGCTCGACGTCGTGCCACTGGCTGAGCAGCGCCGCGGGCGACATCCTCGTCAGCGCGAAGACGTCGTCGGCCGGCGGCAGCTCGACGCCCTCATCATCGATCAGCCGACCGGTGAGCTCGACCTCGGCAGCCCCCTGACCGGCGAGCGCGTCGGCTGCGGCCTCGGCCTGCTCTCGAGTCGGAGCCCAGCCGAGCGCGACGGCGATCGACGTGCGATCGGCGACCCGCAGCTGCCCGGTGACCCAGTACCCCTCGACGCCGGCGTTGAACCGGGACGAGATCACGATGAAGTCCTCGGCGACCCACTCGCCGCTCGTGGTGACCTTCTGACCGCCGAGCGGCTCGGGCAGGTACTGCCCCGGTTCGACCACGTCGGTCAGCGGGCGCACCTGCTCGGTCGCGCCGGGGGGCGGCGGGTCGGTGTCGATCGCGCGCGCGAGCTGCCACTGTCCGAGCCAGGCGAAGACGCCGGCGACCACGAGGCAGAGCAGCAGCACGCCGATCCAGCGCCCGCGCAGCATCACCTCGCGCAGCGTCGGCGGGAACTCCTGCGCCGGAGCGGGCAGCGGCTCGGTCATCCCAGCTCGTACGGCGCGAGCACGACCTCGACCCGCTGGAACTCCTTGAGGTCGGAGTACCCGGTGGTCGCCATCGACTTGCGCAGCGCGCCGATGAGGTTGGCGGTCCCGTCGGCGACGGGTGCCGGGCCGTACAGGATCCGCTCGAGGTCGGCGACCCGGTCGACGGCGACGCGCCGGCCGCGGGGAAGTTCGGGGTGGTGCGCCTCGGCGCCCCAGTGGAAGCCCTGTCCAGGGGCATCCGTCGCGCGCGACAGCGCGACACCCAGCATCACGGCATCCGCACCCATCGCGAGGGCCTTCACCATGTCGCCGGAGGTGCCGACGCCGCCGTCGGCGATGACGTGCACGTAGCGTCCGCCCGACTCGTCGAGGTAGTCGCGGCGAGCGGCGGCGACGTCCGACACGGCGGTCGCCATCGGGGCGTGGATGCCCAGGGTCACGCGCGTGGTCGACGCCGCTCCCCCGCCGAAGCCGACCAGCACGCCCGCCGCGCCCGTGCGCATGAGGTGCAGGGCGGCGGTGTAAGTGGAGGCGCCGCCGACGATGACGGGCACGTCGAGGTCGTAGATGAACTTCTTGAGGTTCAGCGGCTCGACGGCGCTGGAGACGTGCTCGGCGGAGACGGTCGTGCCGCGGATGACGAACAGGTCGACGCCGGCGGCGACGACGGTCTCGTACAGCTCCTGGGTGCGCTGCGGGGTGAGCGAGCCCGCGACGGTGACGCCGGCCTCGCGGATCTCGGCGAGGCGCTGCTTCACGAGCTCCGGCTTGACCGGCTCGGAGTACAGCTGCTGCATCCGCACGGTGGCGGTCTCCGCGGGGAGCGCGGCGATCTCGTCGAGCAGCGGCTGCGGGTCGTCGTAGCGGGTCCACAGGCCTTCGAGGTCGAGCACGCCGAGCCCGCCGAGCCGGCCGAGCGCGATGGCGGTCGCCGGGCTGACGACGGAGTCCATCGGGGCGCCGAGCACCGGGATGTCGAACGAGAACGCGTCGATCGTCCACGCGGTCGAGACGTCGGCGGGATTGCGGGTGCGTCGCGATGGGACCACCGCGATGTCGTCGAACGTGTACGCGCGGCGCGCGCGCTTGCCTCGGCCGATCTCGATGTCCATGCTCACCCCTACAGCCTACCCGTGGTCGCCGGCGGCCCCTCTGCCGACGGGCTCGCTCGCCGCCCGCCGGCGGTAGGCGAATACGCGGAGGTAGGCCCCAGGGAGGGTTCATCCACCTGCGCTGGCGTGTTCGCCTACCTCGGCCGAGTGCACCGGGAGCCCACTCTTCCTGCACACAAGCCGCGTACGCGCATTCCGCCCACATTCGGCCCTTTCCCGGCCCGTCGGATGCCCGAGGCCGCCAGGCTCGTGCGTCATGAGAACTCCTCTGCTGACCTGGATGGAACAGCGGCACGGCATCGCGCACAGCTCGGACGCGCGCGCCGCCGGATACTCCGACTGGACTGTGCGCACGGCGGTCGAGGCGGGGACCCTCGAGCGGGTACGTCGATCGTGGCTGGTCAGCGCCGACTGCTCTCCGCAGCGCCGCGAAGCCGCGCAGGCATGCGGACGGATCACCTGCATCACCGCAGCGCGCGAGAAAGGTCTCTGGGTTCCGGCGGCCGAGAACACGCACGTCGCGGTCGCGCCGACGGCATCCCGCAACGCGCGCGAGGGATTGCAGATGCGCTGGGCGCAAGGGCCGCTCCCCGTGGCTCGCTTCAGCACCGAGGAGCCGCTGTTGAACGTGCTCTTCCACGTCGCGAGGTGCCTCGATCCCGCCGAAGCGGCCACGGTGTGGGAATCGGCGCTGCGCACCGGATCGGTGACCCTCACCCAGCTGCGACGGACGCAGTGGGGATCGCTGCGACCGGCTCAGGTGCTCGAGATGGTCGGCGCGCTGTCGGACTCGGGCGTGGAGACGACCTTCGTGCGGATCGCGCAGACGTGCGGCCTCGAGGTGCGCCAGCAGGTCGTCATCGACGGTCACCGGGTAGACGCGCTGATCGGCGAGCGACTCGTCGTCCAGCTCGACGGTTTCGAGTTCCACCGCGAGGCGAAGGACAGGCGGCGCGATCTGCGGCAGGACGCCCGGCTCGCTCTGCTGGGCTACACGGTGCTCCGCTTCGACTACCAGCAGGTCATGTTCGACGCGCGATACGTGATGGAGACGCTCATGAACGCGATCGCGCAGGGTCTGCATCTGTCACCCCGGCGCTGATCCGGGCATCCGGCGCAGGCGAACGCACGGACGTAGGCCGATCCACCCGACCTCCCGCCTACCTGCGCGTGTTCGCCTACCTCCGACGGGCGGTGGAACCGACCGGCCGATGCGTCAGCGCGGCTCGGACATCCGCGCGAGCAGCTCGATGAGCAGCGCCTCGGCGACGGGCTGCGGCAGCTGCTCGAGCAGGGCCATCAGCGTGGCCATCGGCCGATCCGCCGACACCGACCCCGCGCCGGCGAGCCGCAGCAGTCGCCACGCCGCCGTCGGACCGGGAACGCGCCCGCCCGGGCCGTAGCCGAGCAGCCGCAGGGTGGCCAGCAGCAGCCACGGGTCCGCCGCGGGCATGCCGCGCACCTCGTCGGCCGCGGCCGCGAGCGCGCGCGTGAACTCCCCGATCTGGTGCTCGATCACGGGGGTGAGCGTGAGGTGCGCGCTGTGCGCGATCCGCACGCCGTTCTGCTGCACCAGACCAGGCTGCGGCTGGATCTTCCATCCGTGCCCCACCATCGCGTCGGCGAGGCGGTGCGGGTCGACGCGCTCGGATGCCGGCACGCTGTCGTCCGAGCCGAGCGCGATCGCCGGCCCGATCGGGTCGCCGATGACCCGCAGGCCGGGGATGTCGTCGACCGCGCTCCTGACGGCGTGCGCGACCCGGTGGATCGAGCCCGTCAGCCGCCGGTACCCGTCGTCGCCGAGATGCTCGATGATGGCCCACGCAGCGGCGAGCGGTGACGCCGAGCGCGAGCCGAGCAGGGTCGGATTGACGACCGGGTAGCCGGCCCACCCCGTCGTGGCGAAGTACTGCGCCCGGTGGCGGCGCCGGCCGCGCTGCAGCAGCACCGACACCCCCTTGGGTGCGTATCCGAACTTGTGCACGTCTGCCGAGATGCTCGTGACCCCGCGCACGCGGAAGTCCCATGCCGGCAGCCCCGGCCACCACGGCAGCACGAATCCGCCGAAGCACGCGTCGACGTGGCAGGAGATCCCCCGACCGGATGCCGCGGCCGCGACCTCTGCGATCGGATCGAGCAGTCCGGTGGGATACGACGGCGCGGAGACGACGACGAGGGCGACGTCGTCTCCGAGGCGCTCGATGAGGTCGGTTGCCGCGATCGTTCCGTCGGGCGAGCAGGGCACGGGATCGAACTCGAGATCGAACAGCTGCGCGGCCTTGATGAACGCGGCGTGCGCGGTGGCCGGGGCGACGAGGCGCGGACGGACGCCCCCCGCCGAGTCGGCATGCGACGTCCGCCACAGGTCGCGGGCCGTCTTGACCGCGAGCAGGCAGCTCTCGGTCCCCCCGCTCGTGACGGTGCCGACGACCGATCGGCTGCCGTGCAGCATCCGTCGGGTGAAGCCGATCACGTCGCGCTCCATCGCGGCGATCGACGGGAACACGGTGGGATCGAGGCCGTTGAGAGGTCGCGCGAGACGTGCCGCGGCGTCGGCCAGCTCGTCGAGTTCGGCGAGACCGGAGTCGTACACGTACGACAGCACCCTTCCGCCGTGCGTGGGCGCGTCTGCGGCGCGCATCCGGCGCAGACGATCGAGGATGTCGCTCACGCCGACGTCCCGACGATGTCGTGCTCTCGCAGCCGGTAGCGGGCGAGTGCGACGAGGCTGAGCAGCATGAGCGCCGCCGGGAGCAGGCTGAAAGCCACCGCGATGCCGGTCACGGCGGCATCCGGCTGGACGACCTCGACCGTGGCCGTGGTCTCGATGTAGCCGGTGGCCGCGAGCACGATCGAGAGCACCGTCGCGCCGAGTGCCATGCCCGTCGTCTCCCCCGCCGTCCACACTCCGCTGAACACCCCGGAGCGGTTGTCGTGTCCGCCTGCGCTGTGATCGTGCGCGATGACGTCGGGCAGCATCGCCATCGGCAGCGTCTGCATGCCCGCGTAGGCCGCGCCGGCGAGCGCGACGGGTGCGAGGATCCACCATCCGGGCGTCCAGATCATCACGCCGAGCACCGCGGTCGCCGCGAGGAACGCCGAGCTGGCGATCCGGAATCCGCGCTCTTTGCCGATGCGGTCTGCGACGATCTTCCACACCGGAGCCATCAGCAGAGCCGGAGCGATCAGCGCGACGAACAGCGGGGTCACCGCGCCCTCGTCGCCCAGCACCCAGCGCGCCACGAACTGCGCGGCCGCGAGCATCAGCCCGGTCGCGAGTCCCTGCAGCATGAACGCGCCGAGCAGCACGCGGAACGGCTGGCTCTCACGCAGTGCGGCTATGCCGTCGCGATAGTGCTTCGCGATCGATGCGCCGGGACGCACGGGCAGCATCGGGCGGGTGGGCGCGACGGTGGATGCGACGAACAGACCCACGCCGAGCAGCACGGCGGCCACGGCCGCCATCACGAGATAGCCCAGCAGCGGGTCGCCCTCGAACATGCCGCGGATCTCGGGCCCGCCGGCTCCGAACAGCAGGATCGCGACGGTCAGCATCACCACCCGCCAGGTGAGCAGACGGGTGCGCTCGCGATAGTCGTCGGTGAGCTCGGCCGGCAGCGCGATGTACGGCACCTGGAACAGGCTGAAGCATGTCGCTGCGAGCATGAACGCGATGAGCACCCAGGCGCCTGAGGCCACCGGTCCGATGCCGGCGGGCACGGCGAAGGTCAGCACGAACGCGATCGGCAGGCCGATCGATCCGATCAGCATGAGTCCGCGACGCGATCCGGAGCGCGCGAGTGCCGTGTCGCTGAGCCCGCCGATCACCGGGTCGATCAGCACGTCCCACACCTTGGCGCCGGTGACGATCGCGCCGGCGGCGAGCGCCGTCACGCCCAGCGAGTCGGTGAGGTAGTAGACCAGCACGAGGCCGGGCAGCGTGGAGAATCCCCCGGTGCCGAGCGAGCCGATGGCGTAGCGGGTGATCTGTCCGCGAGTGAGCGTGTTCGACGCTGAGCGCATGCGGCTCACTCTAGTGGTGGGTGCGTGCGCGTCGTCCGGCCCGGCCGAGGCAGAAGAACCTACTTCTTGTAGTTCGGCGCCTCGACGACGATCTGCACGTCGTGCGGGTGCGACTCCTTCAGCCCCGCCGCGGTGATGCGCACGAAGCGGCCGCGCGCCTTGAGCTCTTCGATGGTGCGGGCGCCGACGTAGAACATCGACTGACGCAGACCGCCCATCAGCTGGTACGCCACGGCCGAGAGCGGACCGCGGTACGGCACCTGCCCCTCGATGCCCTCGGGGATCAGCTTGTCGTCGCTGGGGACGTCGGCCTGGAAGTAGCGGTCCTTCGAGTACGAGGTCTGCTTGCCGCGGGTCTGCATGGCGCCCAGCGACCCCATGCCGCGGTACTGCTTGAACTGCTTGCCCGACTGGAAGACGATCTCGCCCGGAGACTCGTCGGTGCCGGCGAGCAGCGAGCCGAGCATGACGGCGTCGGCCCCGGCGACCAGCGCCTTGGCGATGTCACCCGAGTACTGCAGGCCGCCGTCGGCGATCACGGGCACACCGGCGGGGCCGGCCGCGAGGGACGCCTCGTACACCGCGGTCACCTGCGGCACGCCGACACCGGCGACTACGCGGGTGGTGCAGATCGACCCGGGGCCCACACCGACCTTGACGGCGTCGACGCCGGCATCCACCAGAGCCTGCGCACCCTCGCGGGTCGCGACGTTGCCGCCGACGATGTCGATGTGCTCGAAGGTGGGGTCGGCCTTGAGCCGCTTGACGAGCTCGATGACGCCCTGCGACTGGCCGTTGGCGGTGTCGACGACGAGAAGGTCGACACCGGCATCCCGCAGCGCCTCGGCGCGCTCCCACGCGTCGCCGAAGAAGCCGATCGCCGCGCCCACGCGCAGGCGGCCCTGGTCGTCCTTGGTGGCGAGCGGGTACTTCTCGCTCTTGTCGAAGTCCTTGATCGTGATGAGGCCCGCGAGCGTTCCGTCGGTGTCGATCAGCGGCAGCTTCTCGACGCGGTGCTTCGCGAACAGGGCGATGACCTCGCCGGCGGGAACCCCGACGGGAGCGGTGACGAGGTTCTCGCTCGTCATGACGTCCTTCACCAGCGTGGTCTGGCGCTCGAAGCCCGAGACGAAGCGCATGTCGCGGTTGGTGATGATGCCCACCAGGTGGCCCGCCTCGTCGACGACCGGCAGCCCCGAGATCCGGTAGCGCGCGCACAGGTTGTCGACCTCTTCGACGGTCGCGTCCGGGGTCGTGGTGATCGGGTCGGTGATCATGCCCGACTCGCTGCGCTTGACCCGGTCGACCTGCGCGGCCTGGTCGGCGATCGACAGGTTGCGGTGCAGGATGCCGATGCCGCCCTCGCGCGCCATCGCGATCGCCATGCGGGCCTCGGTCACCGTGTCCATCGCGCTGGAGAGCAGTGGAGTGGCCACGGAGATGCGCCGCGTGATCCGGGAGGAGGTGTCGGCCTCACTGGGGATGACGTCGGTGTGCCCTGGAAGGAGGAGCACGTCATCGTAGGTGAGTCCGACGAAACCGAACGGGTCGTGCTGCTGCATCAAAGCGTGCTCCTCTGCGCCGGAGGCGCGATCGAATGGCGAATGCGCGGGGACGTCTGCGACCGGAGATGGTGTGACGGTGTATAGATTCTAAGCGCGCTCGCGCCCGCGTTATTCCGAGAACGCCGAGAACGTCGGGAACGCCATGCACGTCAGGTCGGACACTCCCGAGATTCCGATCAGGACACGGATGGTGCGATGCGTGCCGACGACGGGATACGCTCAGTGCGACGTCCAAGCGGAGCGACGACCCGAAGTCGCTCGATGCACTCGATGTGGAGGATGCGTGGGACTCAGAACTGCGGCGCTTCAGCGCCCCCGAAACGGTGTGCTCGCGCTGCTCGCGATGCTGCTCGCCGCCTTCCTCGTCTTCGGCATGCCGGCCGGTGCCGCGCATGCGGAGACGACGCCGGACGGTCAGGAGGTCACCGACTTCTACTTCGCCGGCAACATCACGTACAAGGGCGAGCCGATCGAGGGCGTGAAGCTGGCGGTCGACGGCAACGGCTTCACCGGCGAGACGCAGACCGGCGCCGACGGCAAGTGGAAGCTCTACGTGCCCGAGAAGAAGAAGTACACCATCGCGGTGGATGAGGACACCCTCCCCAAGGGCGTCATCGTCGACACCTCGCAGCTGCCCGAGGGCGTGACCGCCGTCGACGGGACGAGCGGCTCGTTCGAGGCGGAGTTCGGCCTCACCGGCACGAAGATCGTCAACCTGTTCCTCGGACAGGGTGAGCGCGTCACCGTCTCCTTCCTCGACCAGCTCATCTCGCGCACCATCGGCGGCATCAACTTCGGTCTGCTGCTGGGCCTCGCCTCGATGGGTGCCGCGCTGATCTACGGCACCACCCGCCTCTCCAACTTCGCGCACGGCGAGATGGTCACCTGGGGCGGCGTGGTGGTGGTGCTGTTCACATCGTTCTGGAACCTGCCGCTGTGGGCCGGGATCATCGCCGCGGTGATCGGCGGCGGTGCGCTGGGCTGGGCGATGGATGCCGGGATCTGGCGCCCCCTGCGCCGACGCGGTCTCGGCATCGTGCAGCTGATGATCGTCAGCATCGGACTCTCGCTCGCGCTGCGCTACGTGCTGCAGTACATGATCGGCGGCGACACCGCGCAGCTGCCCGGTTCGAGCCCCGCCCCGATGCGGCTCGGCCCGATCTCGCTGTCGTACATCGACCTCATCGCGATGGCGATCAGCCTCGCCGCCATCCTCGGGATGGCCTACTTCCTCACTCGCACCCGCATCGGCAAGGCCACCCGCGCGATCTCCGACAACCCGCAGCTCGCCGCGGCCTCGGGAATCGACGTCGACCGGGTGGTGCGGATCGTCTGGATCATCTCGGGCTCGCTCGCGGCGCTGTCGGGCATCCTCTGGGCCTACTTCCGTCCCGGTGTGAAGTGGGACATGGGCATGCAGATGCTGCTGCTGATCTTCACCGCGATAACGCTCGGCGGCCTGGGCTCGGCGATCGGCGCCCTGATCGGATCGCTGATCGTCGGCATCTCGGTCGAGGTCTCGACGCTGCTCGGCGTCCCCTCCGACCTCAAGTACGCCACCGCCCTGGTCGCGCTGGTGGTCATCCTCCTGGTCAGACCGCAGGGTCTGTTCGGTCGCAAGGAAAGGCTGGGCTGACGCGTGGACTTCGGATCGATCTTCGGCAACACCGCCGCCTACCTGTTCAGCCCGGTCACCATCGCGTACGCCCTGGCTGCCACCGGCCTCGCGGTGCACTTCGGCTACGCGGGACTGCTCAACTTCGGCATGGCCGCGTTCATGGCCGTCGGCGCATACGGCTACGCCGTCCCCGTGCTCACCCTGGGCGCGCCGTGGTGGCTGGGCATGCTCATCGGCCTGGCCGGCGGTGCGCTGTTCGCGCTGCTGCTCGGCATCCCGACCCTGCGCCTGCGCGCCGACTACCTCGCCATCGCGACCATCGCGACCGCCGAGGTGGTGCGTCTGCTGTTCCTCACCCGTCTGTTCGAGGACGTCACGGGCGCGGCCGGAGGCCGCAGCGGCTACCACGAGGGCTTCCGTGCGGCTAACCCCATCCCGGAGGGCACCTACGGGTTCGGCCCGTGGACCTACAACGCCACGGAGCTGTGGAACATCGTGTTCGGCCTGATGCTGCTGGCCGTGTCGATCCTGCTCGTCTGGGCGCTGATGCGCAGCCCGTGGGGCCGCGTGCTCAAGGGCATCCGGGAGGACGAGGACGCGGTGCGCTCGCTCGGTAAGAACGTGTTCGCGTACAAGATGCAGGCGCTCGTCGTCGGCGGCGTCATCGGCGCCGCGGGCGGCATCGTCTTCGTGCTGCCCTCGGCGGTCGTGCCGGGCAGCTACTCGACGTCGCTGACGTTCTTCCTGTGGACGGTGCTTCTGCTCGGTGGCGCGGCGACGGTCTTCGGCCCGACGCTCGGCGCCGTGCTCTTCTGGGTGCTGTTCGCCTTCCTCGGCAATCTGCTCCCCCAGATGGCGACGGCCGGCTACCTGCCGATGTCGTCGTCGCAGGCCGAGATCGTGCGCTGGATCCTCGCCGGTGTGGCGCTGATGCTGATCGTGATCTATCGCCCGCAGGGCATCCTCGGAGACAAGAGGGAGATGACCTTTGTCAAATGAGAATCAGCCGGTCGGGGCTGCGGACGCGGCCTCCGTTCCGGTCACGCGCCAGAAGTCGACCGGCCTCGCGAAGGGGCCGGCGGCCCCCGGGGTGGCGAAGGTCGATCCGATCCTCGTCGTCGACGGAGTCGAACGTCACTTCGGCGGCCTGACGGCCGTCAACGTGGAGCACCTCGAGATCCCGCGCGGTGCGATCACCGCCCTGATCGGCCCCAACGGTGCCGGCAAGACGACGCTGTTCAACCTGCTCTGCGGTTTCGACCGGCCCAGCAGCGGCACCTGGCAGTACGACGGGAAGAACCTCGCCGGCATCCCCTCCTTCAAGGTGGCGCGGATGGGACAAGTGCGCACCTTCCAGCTCACCAAGGCGCTGTCGCTGCTGACCGTGCTCGAGAACATGAAGCTCGGCTCGCCCGATCAGCCGGGCGAGCGGTTCTGGGCGAGCCTGGTCCCCGCCATCTGGAAGAAGAAGGAAGTGGAGATCGAGCGGAAGGCGCGGGAGCTGCTGACGCTCTTCAAGCTGGATGCCAAGGAGAAGGACTTCGCGGCCGCGCTCTCGGGCGGGCAGCGCAAGCTGCTCGAGATGGCCAGGGCGCTGATGAGCGACCCGCAGCTCGTGATGCTGGATGAGCCGATGGCCGGGGTGAACCCCGCCCTGACCCAGTCGCTGCTCGAGCACATCCTCGGTCTCAAGGACCGCGGCATGACGGTGCTCTTCGTCGAGCACGACATGCACATGGTGCGCCACATCGCCGACTGGGTCGTGGTGATGGCCGAGGGCCGCGTGGTCGCCGAGGGCCCGCCCGAGACGGTCATGGAGGACCCGGCCGTGGTCGACGCGTACCTGGGCGCGCATCAGGATGTGGATCTCGGCGCGGTCACCGGCCGGATCGTCATCCCGGACGACGCCGGCTCCGGAGCCGCCGCGACGCGGCTGCGCGAGAAGATCGAGGCCGAGGCCGAAGCCGAGCTCGAGGCGGATGCCGAAGAGGAGAAGAAGTGATGGATGCCTCCGACGAGGTCGTTGTCGAACTCACGAACGTGCACGCGGGCTACCTCCCGGGCGTGAACATCCTCAACGGTGCGAACCTGGTCGCTCGCAAGGGCGAGCTCATCGGGATCATCGGACCGAACGGCGCGGGCAAGTCGACGCTGCTGAAGGCGATCTTCGGCATGGTGCAGGTGCGCGACGGCGAGATCACGCTGAACGGGTCGAGCATCGTGGGCCTGACGGCCGACAAGCTCGTGTCGAAGGGCGTGGCGTTCGTGCCGCAGACCAACAACGTGTTCCCCTCGCTGACCATCGCCGAGAATCTGCAGATGGGTCTGTACCAGAACCCGAAGATCTACGCCGAGCGTCTCGAGTTCGTCACCGGGATCTTCGCCGAGCTCGGCACGCGCCTGAACCAGCGCGCCGGCTCGCTGTCGGGCGGCGAGCGCCAGATGGTCGCGATGTCGCGTGCCCTGATGATGGACCCGTCTGTGCTGCTGCTCGACGAGCCCTCGGCCGGCCTCTCGCCCGTGCGCCAGGATGACGCGTTCATCCGCGTCTCCGACATCAACAAGGCGGGCGTCACGACCATCATGGTCGAGCAGAACGCACGCCGCTGCCTGCAGATCTGCGACCGCGGGTACGTGCTCGACCAGGGCCGGGATGCCTACGAGGGAACCGGCCGCGACCTGCTGAACGATCCGAAGGTGATCGGCCTGTACCTGGGCACGCTCGGCCAGGACGCCGCCTGACACCTGATTCCGCTGTCACCCGCGCTCTGCGGCCGGGCATGAAGAAAGCCCCGGATGCCGATC
>NZ_MJIR01000051.1:0-17134 GCF_001878835.1 Microbacterium sp. AR7-10
CGTGAGCCGTCGACCGGCCGGGCTCCCACCCACCTGATCATCACCTCCGGCCCCAAGGCCGGGCTCGAGGTGCCGCTGGGCTCGGCGGACTCGCTGTCGATCGGCCGATCCAGCGAGTCGGGCCTCGTGATCCGCGACGACTACACCTCCAGCCACCATGCGCGACTGTCCAAGCGCGGCGACATCTGGACCATCCAGGATCTGGACTCCACCAACGGCACCTATCTCGACGGGCGACGCCTGGGCGACAAGCCCCTCCAGGTCGCGATCGGAACCCCCATCAAGGTGGGCGCCACGACCTTCGAGCTGCGATCCTAAGGTCCCGCATCCAGATGGTCTTCGAGGGCTCGAGCGCAGCGATCTCCCACACCGGGAAGGTCCGCTCCAACAATCAGGACTCCGGATACTCCGGTGCGAACCTGTTCGTCGTCGCCGACGGCATGGGCGGTCACGCCGGCGGAGACGTCGCCTCGACCCTCGCCATCGCGCGCATGGAGGCTCTCGACCACGCCTACGCCTCCACCGACGACGCGCAGGCCGAGCTGCAGGCGGCGGCCACGACCGCTGCCGGCGACCTGGTGCAGGCGTCGAAGGAGCGTCCGGAGCTCGCAGGCCTCGGCACCACGCTCTGCGCCGTCGTGATGGTCGACGACCACGCGGTCATCGGCCACATCGGCGACTCGCGCATCTATCTGTACCGCGATGACGCGCTCACCCAGATCACCACCGACCACACGTTCGTGCAGCGCCTGGTCGACTCGGGCCGCATCACGCTCGAAGAGGCCCGCTACCACCCCCGCCGCTCGGTGCTCATGCGCGTGCTCAGCGACATGGACATCGCTCCTGACCTCGACATGTTCGTCATGCCGACGCGGCCCGGCGATCGCTGGCTGCTGTGCTCGGACGGACTGTCCGGCGTCGTCGACGACGAGCACATCGCGAAGGCGATGCGCCTCGGCCTCGCGCCGGGTCGCACGGCCGACAATCTGCTGAAGCAGGCCCTCGACGGCGGCGCGCCCGACAACGTCACGATCGTGCTCGTCGACGTCGGCGGGGCGCATCCCCTCTCCTCCGGCACCCCGACCATCGTCGGCGCCGCGTCCAACCCGTCGGAGCTGCCGGTGCCGGCGCCGCGACCCTCGCTCACCGGGTGGCTGCATCCCGTGCTGCAGGCCGCGAACGAGCCCAGCCACTTCGAACCGGACTCCGACGACTTCTTCGAGGAGATCATCGAGGAGGATCGGCGTCGTGCCCGCCGGCGACGCTTCGCCTGGCTGTTCGCGCTGTTCCTCGCCGTCCTCGCCCTGGTCGGCGCCGGATTCCTCGCGTACAACTGGACGCAGACCCGCTACTTCGTCGGGGCGGACGACGACAGCGTCGTCATCTACCGCGGCGTGCAGCAGAGCATCGGCCCCCTCTCCCTGTCGACAGAGGTCAAGGACACCGGCATCCTGCTCGCCGATCTGCAGTCGTACCAGCGCTCGTCGGTCGAGCGGACGATCAACGCCCGCTCGCTCGCCGACGCGGAGGCGATCACCGATCGCCTCGCGAAGATGGTGCTGCCCGTCGAGCCGCCGCTGCCCCAGCCCTCACCCACCGCGACCACGGAGGTGCCGACGCCATGACCGCCGTCTCGGCCGACACCAGCGTGCTGAAGGCGCTGAAGAAGATCCGGATGCCGCAGAAGCAGCGCAACCGGGAGTTCTGGCTGCTGCTGTTCGCGCTGCTCATCTCCGGGGCGGCGCTGACCCTCGTGCAGCTGGGCGCCCAGCAGGCCATCAACCCCACGATCCTGCTCTTCGCCGGAGGTCTCGGCGTGCTGGTCTTCGCGCTGCACGTGGTGCTGCGCATCGTGGCATCCGACGCCGACCCCTTCGTGCTGCCCATCGCGACGGTGCTCACGGGTCTCGGCATCGCCATGATCCACCGCATCGACATCGCGACGAAGCTCACCGGGTGGGACGCGTTCTCGAGCAAGCAGCTCGCATGGACGGCGCTCTCCCTCGCCGGCGCGATCGCGATCGTGATCGCGCTGCGCAACTACCGCGTGCTCTACCGGTTCACCTATGTCTCGGGCCTCGCCGGCATCGTGCTGCTGATCCTGCCGTTCATTCCCGGGCTGCGCGCGCGCGGCGTGAACGCAGACGTGTGGGTGTCGCTCGGCGGTGTCGTGTCGTTCCAGCCCGGCGAGCTGGCCAAGATCTGCCTGGCGATCTTCTTCGCCGGCTACCTGGTGCGCACGCGGGAGAGCCTCAGCTCGGTGGGCCGACGGGTTCTCGGGATCACGTGGCCCCGCATGCGCGAACTGGGCCCGGTGCTCGTGGTCTGGCTGCTGTCGCTGCTGATCATCGTGACGCAGCGCGACCTCGGCACCGGTGTGCTGATCTTCGGCATGTTCATCGCGATGCTCTACGTCGCCACGGGGAAGACGAGCTGGGTGCTCATCGGTCTTGCCGGCGTCGCGGTCGGAGTCTTCCTCGCGACCCGTGTGCTCGCCTACGTGCAGGGACGCTTCAGGAACTGGCTCGACGCGTTCAACCCCGATGTGATCTCCCGCGACGGCGGCAGCTATCAGCTGGTCGAGGGCATCTTCGGCCTGGCGCACGGCGGTCTGATCGGCACGGGGTGGGGCCAGGGCCGCCCGCAGATCACCCCGCTCGCGCACAGCGACTACATCATTCCGAGCCTCGGTGAGGAGCTGGGCATCGTCGGGCTGTTCGCGATCCTCTGCCTGTACATGGTGTTCGTGAGTCGCGGTCTGCGCATCGGGATGGCCGGGCAGGACGACTTCGGCAAGCTGCTCGCCGCCGGGCTGTCGTTCACGATCGCGCTGCAGGTGTTCATCATGGTCGGCGGAGTCACCCGGGTGATCCCGCTCACCGGTCTGACCACGCCGTTCCTCGCCGCCGGCGGCTCGTCGCTCGTGGCCAACTGGCTGATCGTCGCGCTGCTGTTGCGCATCAGCGATGCGGTGCGCCGCCAGCCCAGGGTGGTGATCGGCTGATGACCAAAGAGCTGCGCCGACTGAGTTTCGTCATCCTCGCGATGTTCCTGTCGCTGTTCGCTGCGACGAGCTGGATCCAGGTGGTCGACGCCGACAGCCTGGCGCAGAACCCCGCGAACACGCGCACGCGCCTGGACAGCTACCAGATCCAGCGCGGGTCGATCATCGTCGACGGCACCGCCATCGCGACATCCGTGCCGGCCGACGATCGGTACCAGTACCAGCGGATGTACAGCGACCCCGCGCTGTGGGCGCCGATCACCGGCTACTACAACCCCGTGCTCGATTCGCGCACCGGCATCGAAGGCGCCCTCAACTCCGATCTCTCCGGCACCGGGTCGAACGCGTTCTTCGGCGAGATCGAGCGCATCCTCTCCGGTCAGCCGCAGCAGGGTCTCAGCGTCCAGCTGACCATGGATCCGCAGGCGCAGCGCGCGGCGTATGACGCCATGCAGGGCCTGAAGGGCGCCGTCGTCGCCATCGAACCGGCGACGGGCCGCGTGCTCGCCATGGTCTCGACCCCCGGTTTCGACACGAACGCCCTCGCCGCGCACGACCCCGCGGTCGTCGAGGCCGAGTACGACCGTCTGGCGGCCGATCCCGACAAGCCGCTGTACAACCGCGCCATCGGGGGCAACCTGAATCCGCCAGGGTCGACATTCAAGGTCGTCGTCGCCGCCGCGGCGCTGGCATCCGGCGAGTGGACCCTCGACTCGACCTTCCCGAACCCGGCCCGCTACACACTGCCCGGCACGAGCACGACCGTGTCGAACGCGTGGGGCGGCGCCTGCGGCGACGGCGAGACCACGACGCTGGCGCAGGCGCTGAAGCTCAGCTGCAACATCCCGATGGCCGAGCTCGCCGTCGAGCTCGGCGACAAGCGCATCCGCGAGATGGCCGAGAAGTTCGGCTTCAACACCGACCTCGAGATCCCCCTCGCCGTCACGCCCTCGAGCTACCCGTCCGGGCTCAGCGACGACGCGACCGCCCTCACCGGGTTCGGCCAGGGCAAGGTCACCGCGACACCGCTCACGATCGCGATGGTCGCCGCCGGACTGGCCAATGACGGCACGGTGATGAAGCCGCGGATGGTGGATGCCGTGATCGGCGACGACTTCGCCGTGCACACGCAGTTCGACGACGAGGTCCTGGCCGAGGCACTCGACCCCGAGGCGGCCGATGCCCTGACCGCTGTGCTGGTCGAGGGCGTCGCGTCGGGAGCGGCGACGGGTGCAAGAATAGACGGCGTCGATGTCGCCGGAAAGACGGGCACGGCGGAGAACGGCGGCAAGCCGTACACGCTGTGGTTCACAGGTTTCGCGCCTGCGGAGGATCCGCAGGTCGCGGTGGCAGTCGTCGTCGAAGACGGCGGTGGAAGAGGCACATCGGGCAGCGGCAACGCGATCGCCGCTCCGATTGCGAAGAAGGTCATAGAGGCGGTGCTGGGCAGATGAGGCCGACGCAGGGTGTGTCTTTCGGAGGACGCTACGAGCTGTTGTCGCGGATTGCGATCGGCGGCATGGGCGAGGTGTGGGAGGCGACCGACCACGTGATCGGTCGCACCGTCGCCATCAAGATCCTCAAGGACGAGTACATGGGCGATCCGGGCTTCCTCGAGCGCTTCCGCGCCGAGGCTCGCCACGCCGCGCTCGTCAACCACGAGGGCATCGCCAGCGTGTTCGACTACGGCGAGGAGAACGGCTCCGCCTTCCTCGTCATGGAACTCGTGCCAGGCGAGGCGCTGTCGACGATCCTCGAACGCGACGGAGCGCTGAGCCCCGACAAGACGCTCGACATCGTCGCGCAGACCGCGTCGGCGCTGCAGGCCGCGCACGCGGCCGGTCTCGTGCACCGCGACATCAAGCCGGGCAACCTGCTGATCACGCCCGATGGGCGCGTGAAGATCACCGACTTCGGCATCGCCCGCATCGCCGACCAGGTGCCGCTGACCGCCACCGGACAGGTGATGGGCACCGTGCAGTACCTGTCGCCCGAGCAGGCCTCCGGGCATGCGGCGTCGCCCGCGACCGACGTGTACTCGCTCGGCATCGTCGCGTACGAGAGCCTCGCGGGCAAGCGGCCGTTCACCGGAGAATCGCAGGTGGCCATCGCGATGGCGCAGATCAACGAGCAGCCTCCGCCGCTGCCCGATTCGGTGCCGGCGCCCGTGCGCAACCTCGTCATGGCGATGATCGCGAAGAAGCCGGCCGATCGGCCGTCGTCGGCGGCGACGGTCTCGCGCGCCGCGCAGGCCCTGCGCCGCGGCGACCTGAACTCGGCCGCGATCGCCGTGCCCGCCATCGCGGGTGCGGGTGTGGCGGATGCCGATGATGCGACGCGCATCCTCACCGGGATGGGCGGCGAGGAGGCCACGCGCATCCTGCCGACGACCGCCCAGCTTCCCTCCGGAGCAGCCGTCGCCGCGACGACCACCGAGCCGGAGGAGCCGAAGAAGCGCAAGCGCAGCCCGTGGACGTGGCCGCTCATCGCCCTGATCGCGCTGCTCGTGCTCGTGCTCGGCGGCACGCTGATCGCCATGCTCAGCAATCAGGATGAGGCCAAGCCCGCGGCGTCGACGTCGAGCCCGGCGTCGCCCAAGCCGAAGCCGAGCTCGGCCACGCCGAGCGCACCCGAGAAGGCACTCGTCAACGTCGGCGACCTCGATCTCGTCGAGCGGCCGTGCGAGGACGCGAAGCAGACCCTCATCGAGGCGGGTCTCGACGGCGACTGCGTCGAAGGCAACACCGCCGCCCCCTCCTCCGACCGCGAGGGCTGGGTGCAGAGCGTCAGCCCCTCGGGCAACGTCGAAGAGGGCACCGTGATCACGCTCACGACCTACAAGGCCGCGGTCAGCATTCCCGAGCCCGGCTCGGCGCCGAGCCTCAGCGACACCCCGACCACGGGCGCCACGGTCACCCTGAACTGGACGAACTTCGAATGCCCGTCCGGTGTGCCGGCCCTCTCGGCGTACGAGGTCAAGCTGACCAACGCGACCTTCGATGACGGCAGCGCGGATCGCACGTTCAGCCGCGGTCAGCTCAGCGCGCCGATCATCATCACGGGCACTCCCGGTGCCACGGTGACGGCCAGCTACGTCGCGTTCTGCGGAAACGACATGCCGTCCCCGCGTTCGCCGCAGATGGAGAAGCAGATCGAGGCCCCCGCCACCCCGACCCCGCCCGCCGACGGGGGCACCGGTGAGGGCGCCGGTGACACCGGGGGCACAGCCCCCACCCAGTAATCTGGAAGAGGTCGTCCGAGAGGTCTGAGGGGAGTCGTCTGTGTCGCCAGAGCCGCGCATCATCGCCGGTCGCTACCGCGTCGATGAGGTCATCGGTCATGGCGGCATGGCCAGAGTGCACCGCGGCTACGATCTGACGCTCGGACGTGAGGTCGCGATCAAGATCCTCGACCCGGAACTCGCGCGCGACACCGCGTTCCGCACCCGCTTCCGTCTCGAAGCGCAGGCGGCATCGCGCATGTCGCACCCCTCGATCGTGCGTGTCTACGACGCCGGTGACCCGTCGACGGCGTCGCGGACGCAGCAGCCGGGCGACGCGGCGGAGCAGACCGAGCCGTACATCGTGATGGAGCTGGTGCAGGGCACCCTGCTCAAGGACATCATCGCGAAGGGTCCGCTTCCAGTCGCCGACGCGATCCGCTACGAGGACGGCATCCTCGAGGCGCTCGAGTACTCGCATCGCGCCGGCGTCGTGCATCGCGACATCAAGCCGGGCAACGTGATGATCACCGACAAGGGCACCGTGAAGGTGATGGACTTCGGCATCGCCCGCGCCGTGTCCGACTCGTCGTCGACCGTCGCCGAGACGACGCAGATCCTCGGCACCGCCGCGTACTTCTCCCCCGAGCAGGCCAAGGGCGAGGCGGTCGATGCGCGCACCGACCTCTACTCGGCCGGAGTCGTGCTGTACGAGATGCTCACGGGTCGCCAGCCGTTCCGCGGCGACTCCCCCGTCGCCGTCGCCTACCAGCACGTCAGCGAGACGCCGCTGCCCCCGACAGAGGTCAATGAGCAGCTGCCGCGGTCGATGGATGCCATCGTGCTGCGCGCCCTCGCGAAAGACCCCTACCAGCGATTCCCCGACGCCGGATCGTTCCGCCTCGCTCTGAAAGCGGTCGCCGACGGCCATGCGCCGAGCAAGAGGGACATCGGAGCCCTCACCAGCGAGCTCTACGGCTCCAACCCGCGGCAGGCGCAGGAGACCGCGCGGTCGCTGCGTCAGCTGAGCACGGACACGACGATGACCCGCACGCAGTCCGGCCCGCCGGTGGCCTGGATCTGGGCGGGCGTGGCCCTGCTGGCGGTGCTGCTGATCTCGGTGCTCATCTGGGTGGTCACCCTGGCCATGCAGCCGAAGGATGTGCCCACGTCGTCGGTGACCGTGCCGAACCTCGTCAACCTCACAGCCGACGATGCCGAGGACGCCCTGCAGGAGAGAGGGCTGATCCCCGACATGCGGGAGGAGGCGAGCGTCGACTTCGACGAAGGACGCGTCATCCGCTCAGCGCCGACGACCGGCGCGAAGCTGACCGCCGGCACCTCGGTGATCGTGTACGTCTCGACCGGCGCCGACACGGTCGAGATGCCCACGGTGGAGGGGCTGTCGCAGGATGCCGCGAAGCAGGTTCTGGGTGCGGCGCGGCTCGAACTCGGCACCGTGCGGCCCCAGAACGACAAGGACGCTCAGGCGGGAACAGTGCTCAGCGCGAGCGAGGCGGCCGGATCTCAGGTCGCCCCGGGGACGGTCGTCGACCTCGTCATCGCGAACGGCAACGTCACGCTCGAGGACATGACCGGCTTCTCGATGGATGCCGCGAAAGGGCAGCTCGAGAAGCTCGGCCTCGAGGCGGAGCCCGTCGAGCTCGGACCGTGCGCCGAGGGACAGACGCCGAATGTCGTCGCCTCGATGTCGAAGTCGCCGGGCGAGGTGCCCATCCACTCCACCGTCGAGCTGCGCTACTGCGTGCCTCCGACCGGCTGACACCCCACCCCCTCCGCGCGCACGGACGCGAGCCAGTTGCCGAGCAGACGGTGCCCGTGCTCGGTGAGCACGCTCTCGGGGTGGAACTGCACTCCGACGATCGGCAGGGCGTCATGCTCGACCGCCATGATCGTGCCGTGCTCGGCTCGCGCGCTGACACGCAGCATCGGCGGCAGCGACGCATCGTCGAGGGCGAGCGAGTGGTAGCGTCCCGCCGCGAACGGCGAGGGGATGCCGTCGAACAGCGAAGATGCGTCGTGGCTCACCTGCGAGACCATGCCGTGCATCAGCTCCGGCGCCACGCCGACCGCGCCGCCGAAGGCCTCGCCGATCGTCTGGTGGCCGAGGCAGACGCCGAGCAGCGGCATCCCGATCTCTGCCGCCAGGCGCACGACCTCGATCGACGCACCGGCATCCGCGGGCGAACCGGGTCCGGGAGAGATCATCACGGCGTCGAAACCGAGCAGGAGCTCGCGCCAGTGGTGGCGCACCTCGGCATCCGGAGCGGGTCCGGCGGCATCCGCCTCCACCATCACCACCTCCGCGCCCAGCTCGCGGAGGTAGCCGATCAGGGTGTGCACGAAGCTGTCGTGGTTGTCGACCACGAGCACCCGTGCTGTCACTGCAGGTCCACCTCGCCGGGCGTGATCAGCGGACTGATCCAGGGGAAGACGTGGAAGAACAGCGCGTAGAGCACGGCCGCCACCAGCAGCAGCAGGATGAACAGGCGCACCCACCACGGTCCGGGCAGCAGGTGCCACAGGGCTGCGTACATCAGCGGACTCCTTCGGCGGACGGACTGGCCTCATCGACCGACGCGAGCGACGCGGGCGGCCCCTCCGCGCGCGGCTGGAAGCTCTCGAATACCCCGTACGCGACGATGCGCTCCGCGAGCGAGTACAGCGGAGAGCAGGCCGTGAGGGTGATGAACCGATCAGACGGGGCGACCTGCGGCATCTGCGGCACGTCGAGCAGCACATCCCCCGCGGACGGCTTCACGTACTGCAGATTGCGGAACCGGTACGTGTACCAGCCGACTTCGGTCTCGACGACGATCGCGTCGTCGAGACGCAGCTTGTCGATGCGGTTGAACGGCTTGCCCCAGGTCGTGCGGTGGCCGGCGAGCGAGAAGTTGCCCACCTCTCCCGGCATCTTCGACTGCTCGTAGAGACCGATGCCGATCCTGTCGAGGGTCCGCTCGCGTGAGGTCCCGCCGGCGATGTGCACGTTGTAGTCGTCGCCGAACCTCGGGATGCGCATGTTCGCGAACACCTCGGCGTCGGCCGGATGCGGGAGCACGGGCGGCTCGTAGACCTTCTGGTCGCCCTGCTCGAGCACGGGCGGAGGTGCGGGGGGCGATGCCTCGGCCCACTGGGCCGAGAGCTCGGCGCCTCTGACATTGTTCTCGGCGCCGATGATGAGGTCGCCGATCCACATCTGCCAGGAGACGAACAGCAGCACGAGCACGCCGGCGGTGAGCAGCAGTTCGCCGAGCACGCTGGCGAAGGTCGCGCGGGAGCGCCTGCGCGCCGGCTTCGAACCCCGCAGCGAGGCCCGGGACGACGCGACCGCATGCATAGGGGGAAGTCTATTCGCCCGGCTACAATGATGCTCATGGCACGTGACCGCAACCCCGAAGAGCCCGCCGTCGAGCGTCCCGAGGGCGATGCCGCTCCGAACGCCGTGTGGTTCAAGCCCGTCATGGTCGGCTTCATGCTGCTGGGTCTGGCGTGGATCCTCGTCTACTACATCTCCGGCTCCCGCTTCCCCATCCCGGGTCTGGACTCGTGGAACCTCGGCATCGGCTTGGGCATCGCGCTCATCGGCTTCCTGATGACGACCCGCTGGCGCTGACCTCCGCGCCGCTCCCGCTCGTCGACACGCCCTCTCACCGTCCGGTGAGGGGGCGTCTCGCTTTCCCCAGAGGGTTGTTAACAACCCTCTCCACCTGTGAATAACACCGGTGTAATTCTCCCCAGGTGTGGACAACTCTGTGGATAACCCGGGGACTTCATGTGCAGAGCCCTGTGGACAGGGTGTGCAGAGAGTGTGCAGAACTCGCGTCGGGCCGGAGCCGCAGCGTCAGAACAGGCTGCGCAGCACGATCGGCGTCACCAGGAACGCGATCGCCAGAAGAACGACCGTGAGCGCGACGAGCAGCAGGATCTGAGCCGTGCGCTGCGAGCGCTTCCGGGTGCGGGCGAAGATCAGACCCACCAGCGCCCCGACAGCCGCCCCGCCGATGTGCGCCTGCCATGCGATGTTCAGAGTCTGGATGAACCCGATCGCGAGGTTGATGGCGAGGATCACCAGGATTCCGCGGATGTTCGCGCCGATGTGCCGCCCGATCACGAGGAGCGCGCCCATCAGCGCGAAGATGCCGCCGGAGGCGCCCACCGTGGCGACGACAGGGTCGAGCACAGCCATCGCCACCGAGCCGCCGAGTCCGCCGATGAGATAGAGGGCGACGAACCTCCCTCGCCCCAGCAGGGGCTCGAGACTGCGACCGATCATCCACAGCGCCAGCATGTTCAGCAGGAAGTGCGTGATGCCGGAGTGCACGAGCATCGACGTCAGCATCCGCCACGGCTGGAAGGAGAAGTCGCCGCCGAACATGTCGGGCAAGAGGAACGGCGTCGCGAACAGCAGGGTGCGATCGACGATCGGCCCGAGCAGCAGCTGCAGCAGGCCCACGACCGAGGTGACGGCGATGATCGCGTAGGTCGCGATCGGCTGCGATGAGCCGCTCGTGGTGCGCCAGGCGCGGTGGGCGCGGCGCTGCGCGGGAGTCTGCGCCTTGCGGTCGGCCTTCATGCACTCCGGGCAGATGACGCCGACGGGCGCCTGGGTCTGGCAGTCGGCGCAGACGGTGCGCGTGCAGCGCTGGCAGAGCACGAAGCTCTGCCGATCCGGATGCCGGTAGCAGAAGTTCTCGCGGTTGCGCGTGAAATCAGGAGAGGTCATCCGGATCGGCTCGAGCGGTCGTGTGTCAGTTGGCGACGATGTCGACCGAGTGCAGCACGACGTCCTCGACGGGACGATCCTGCGCGCCGGTGCGCACCGCGGCGATCTCGTCGACGACAGCCTTGGACGCATCATCGGCGACGACGCCGAAGATCGTGTGCTTGCCCTGCAGCCACGGGGTCGGGTCGGTCGTGATGAAGAACTGCGAGCCGTTGGTGCCCTCGGCCTGGCCGGTGATGGCGTTGCGGCGCAGACCGGCGTTGGCCATGGCGAGCACGTACGGGTCGTTGAAGTTCAGCTCAGGGTGGATCTCGTCGTTGAAGTTGTAGCCGGGTCCGCCGATGCCCTGACCGAGCGGGTCGCCGCCCTGGATCATGAAGTTGGGGATGATGCGGTGGAAGATGACGTCCTTGTAGAGCGGGCCCTCGCCCGGCTTGCCGGTGGCGGGGTGCGTCCACGCCTTCGATCCGTCGGCGAGGCCGACGAAGTTGGCGACCGTGTTCGGAGCGTGGTCTCCGAACAGGTTGATGACGATGTCACCGTGGTTGGTGTGCATGGTTGCGACGTGAGATGCGTGAGGCATGGTTCCATTGTCGCAGAGCAGTCCTGTGCGGGTGCGGCGTATTGTCTCGTTTCCGGGCCCCGACCGCCAGACTCTGCTCGTATTCAGCGTGTTGTGGTTGGATGATCAGCGGAACGGACATCGACCGACCGACGGGAGAGCAACGTGAATCTCAGCCGCAAGCGCAAGAAGGAACTGCGTCGACTTCAGCAGGAGGCCGGACGACTCTGGGAGTCGCAGCAGGTGCTCGTCGGCCACGCTGCCGACGTCGCCCGTGAGGCCGGACGTCAGCTCGGCAACTTCAATCGCGAGCAGGTCATGCCGTCCGTGCACGACTCGTACGAGCGCCACCTCGCCCCGGCCGTCGATCGCAGCGTGAAGTTCGGCAAGCACGTCGTCGATGAGCGGGTCGTTCCCGTCGTAGGTGGCGTCGTCGGAACCGCCCTGTCGGCCTGGGATGTCGCGAACAAGAAGCGACACGACCTCGGATGGGGTCCGCGCCACGTCGCACCGGCCAAGAAGAGCATGGGCTTCGGCTCGGTCGTCGCGATCGTGCTCGGTGTGGCCGCCGCCGTCGGCGTCGTCGCCGCCGCATGGCAGGCCCTGCGTGCAGACGACGAGCTGTGGGTCGCCGACGACCCGCTGTCGCCGCCCAACGCGTGACTGAAGCCGACCCGCATCAGCGGGTGCGTGCTGCTGCGGCCGCACGCGGACTCGACATCGAGATCCGCGAGCGGCCGCAGGCGCACAGTCTGACGGAGGCAGCCGCTCTGCTCGGTCTGCAGCCGTCCGACATCGTGAAGACCCTCGTCGTGAAGACGTCGTCACGACGACCCGCTGACGTCAGCTCCGTACAGGCCACCGGCTCAGGGACCGAGCCTTCGTACCTCTTCGCCCTGGTGCCCGGTGGGCGTTCCATCTCGTGGCCGAAGCTGCGCGCGATCGTCGGCGTGAACAGGCTGCGTCTGCCCGAGCCCGAGCTGGCGCTGGCCGCCACCGGCTACGAGCGCGGCACGATCGTGCCGATCGGCAGCACCACCGACTGGCCGGTGTACGCGGACGAGAGCATCGTCGGACGCCGCATCGCGATGGGTGCCGGTGTGCACGGCCACAGCCTCTTCGTCGAGGCCGACGACCTGATCCGTGCCTACGGCGCGACGGTCGCCGACATCTCCCAGCCTGAAGCGGTCCGCGACTAGCGCCGCTCACTCCGGCAGCAGGCCCGCCATCCGCAGCCCGATGTCGACGAGCTTCACGCGCTGCAGCGCGGCGGCCTCGTCGAGCGTGAACCAGGCGGCCATGTCGGTCGATCCGTTCCTCTCGAACCGCAGCTCACCGCCGGTGACCTCTGCCCGGTAGACGATCCGCAGAGTGTGCAGCGGCACCTTCCTCTCGTCGCGGCGCACGCGGCGCGATGCCGGGATCACCCGGGAGTGGATGCCGAGCAGCCCCGTGGTCTCGATCCGGAAGCCCGTCTCCTCACGGAGCTCGCGACGCACGGCCGTCTCGGGATCCTCTCCCTCTTCCAGCCCGCCGCCGGGAAGTGTCCACGCCACCCGACGCCCTTCGATCCACCGGGCCAGCAGCACCCGGCCTTCGTCGTCGGTGACGATCCCGTAGGCGGCGACGCGCAGGTCCATGCACTCACAGTAGTCGCGGCGCCGGCGCCGGCGGGACAGGTGGTCCCGACCGGCTGGATGACCCCCTCGGCGAGGAGGATGTCACCGCTCAGTGCTCCTGCAGAGTCTCCTTGGCCGAACGGCCGTAGGTCTGCCGGTACAGCGCGCTGAACCGCGAGCTGTTGGCGAACCCCCAGCGCCGCGCGATGCGGGTGACCGACTCGTCGGCGCCGCCGTTGCGCAGATCACGGTGCGCGCCGTCGAGTCGCACCCGACGCAGGTACTCGGTCGGGGTCATGTCGATGCCACGGCGGAAGGCGTACTGCAGTCCGCGAGTCGACATGTGCACGGCCTCCGCGACCTCGTCCACCGTGATCGGCAGGTGGGCGTTCTCATCGATGTAGGTCAGAGCTCGGCGCACGGTCGCCGCGCTCTCACCGCCACCATCACGGGTGATCGCCGAGGAGAAGGTCGAGGGGAAGCAGCCGAGGATCGTCGTGAGCGCGTGTCGAGCGAGACCCGCCTCGATCAGCTCATCACCCGCGTCGTCGAGCGACAGCGCCGAGGTGAGGAGGTAGTCGAACGCACGGACCCACTGGCGCGCCGCCAGGTCGGAGCGGGGATGCACCGACGTCAGCCGCAGCGACAGAAGCTCATCCCCGGTGATCCGACGTGCGAGCTCCTGAGCGCGGGCACGATCGAAGAGGAGGGCCGACACCTCTGCCGTGCCGTTCCATTCCGCTTCGACCAGCGCGCTGTCGGTCGCCCACGGGGCACCGGCGTCGATGATCGATCGACGGGTGCGCAGCACACCGTCGGCGGCGACCAGCCGGCATGCGAAGAGCTGGTCCTCGGGCTGCACGCGGGAGTGCACCTCCGCGGTGAGCGAGTACCGCACGATCGCGAGGTCGCCCAGTGTCGCCGACCGCCACCGGAAGGCGAAGTCCGCCGGGTCGATGCGCAGCAGCGACGCGGACGGCACGAATGTCTTCCAGATCTCCTCCACGTCGGCGACGTCGTCGGAATCCATCCGCAGAATCTCCGCCACAGAATCCTCCTGTGCGTGCCGTCGTCGCTCAGTCGCGGAGAGCGACGAGCGCTCTCTCGAGACGGGCGACCGCCCTATCCACGTCGTCGAGCTTGTCGAGGCCGAACAGCCCGACCCGGAAGGTGGAGAAGCCGTCCGGCTCGTCGCAGTGCAGCGGCACGCCGGCGGCGACCTGCACGCCGTGATCCTTGAATGCGGCGGCACTGCGCAGATCGGGTTCGGTGGTGTGCACCACGACCACGCTCGGAGAGGCGAAGCCGGATGCGGCGACTGACCGCAGCCCGTGCTCCGCCAGAAGCGCACGAACACGCGTGCCCAACTCGATCTGTGCGCGGCGCAGCGCGTCGAAGCCGCGCTCACGGGTCTCGATCATCTGCTGCAGGTTGCGTGCGATGGTGTCGGTGGGCATGGTCGAGTGGTAGCCGGCCGAGCCGTCCCGATAGCCGTCGGAGATGCTCAGCCAGCGGTTCAGGTCGAGCGCGAAGCTCGTCGCGGTGCCCGCTACCACGGCATCCCGACCCGTGCCGCTGAGCATCACGTACCCGACTCCGGGAGAACCGCTCCAGCCCTTCTGCGGAGCAGAGAGAAGCACGTCGACGCCGAGATCGCTCATGTCGACCCACATCGCGCCGGAGGCGATGCAGTCGAGCACGAGCACCCCGCCCACCTCGTGCGTGGCGTCGGCGAGCGCGCGCACGTAGTCGTCGGTCAGGATGATCCCGGCTGCCGTCTCGACGTGCGGGGCGAAGACGACCTCCGGGCGCTTGGCGCGGATGGCGGCGACCACCTCGTCGATCGGCGCGGGGCTCCACGCGGCCTGCACGTCGTCGCCGTCGGGGCGGGCCAGGCAGACGGTGACATCGGACGCGATGCCGCCCATCTCGAGGATCTGCGACCAGCGGTACGAGAAGAGGCCGTTGCGCACGATGAGGGCGCGTCTGCCCGTGGCCAGATGCCTGGCGACGGATTCCATCGCGAAGCTGCCACCGCCGTTGACGAGTGCGACGCTGTCGGCGCCGTATGCCTCGCAGAGGATGTCGATGGTCTGCTGCATGATCCCGACGAACCGTTTCGACATGTGATTGAGTGACCGGTCGGTGAACACCACCGAGTACTCGAGCAGTCCGTCCGGATCGATGTCAGCGTGCGGCAGAGTCATGGGTCCAGCCTGGCATTGTCTGCTGGGGGAGAGCCAGGACTTCCGTGAAGCGGAAGAAAGCCCCGACGACGTCGGGGCTTTCGATCTGTGGAGCCTAGGAGATTCGAACTCCTGACATCTTGCTTGCAAAGCAAGCGCTCTACCAACTGAGCTAAGGCCCCTCACCGGTGCGAGCACCGCCGTCAATCATACATGCCGTCGGGGCGGGCGCCGTAATCGTCGGGCGCGCCCGCAGCGTCCGCGCGTGTCGGAGGAGACAGCGGGTCGGGGTCAAGTCCCTCGCGTTCGCCGCCGACGAGGCGGATGGTGGCGACATGGATCCGCACAGAACAGACGACGGCCACCACGTCATCATCGACGGGAGACGGTGGCGGGCGACGGACCCCGCGATCCCCGAGTCCTTCCGTCAGGAGCTGGTCGAGGAGCTCATGTCCGCTCGGCGCGCCGTGAAGACGGGGGAGAGCGACGCTCGGCGGCGCGTGCACGACGCGAAGACCGCGCTCGGTGAGAGGGGGGCGCCATGGTGGGACGAGCGATCCGGAGCCGACTTCGACGAGCGGATCGCCGCGGCCGTGCGCGCGCTCGTGCGCAAGCGGCAGGGGTCCTCGATCTGCCCGAGTGATGTCGCTCGCACGGTCGGTGCGCACTCGTGGCGATCGATCATGGATGACGTGCGGCGCGTCACCGCTCGGCTCGCGGACGAAGGGCAAGTCATCGTCACCCAGAAGGGTGAGCCGGTGCGCATCGCCGATACCCGCGGGCCTGTCCGGATCGTGCGCGGCCCTGACCTGTGAACGAACGAAGAAGGCCCCGCCGGAGCGGGGCCTTCTTCGTCGTCTTCGGTGGGGCTACCAGGACTTGAACCTGGGACCTCTTCATTATCAGTGAAGCGCTCTAACCGCCTGAGCTATAGCCCCGTCAACCTCCAAGACTTTACCGGATAATCCTGCGCAAAAGCGAATCGAGACCGGCCAGCGCACCGGCCGGGCGTTTCGACCTCACTCCCCGGTGCCGCCGGGTCGCAGAGTGGCGGACCCGGCCGAGACGCTGCCCGTGATCCGGTGCCTGCTGTCACTGCTCTGATCGAGGCTGCTGTCCAGCGATCCGGCACTCACCTCGCGGCGCAGGTCGTACTCCTGATCGGGCAGGGTGAGATCGAGTGCGCCGGCCGACACCGAGAAGTCGACGCTGTCGGGCACGGTGGTGAGTGCCGATACCACCCGACCCGCGCTGATCCGGTACTGGGCCTGCTCCACGCCCCGCAGCTCCACGTCCGCCCGCCCGGCGTTCAGCTCGATGTCGATGGTGCGAGCATCACCGGTCATCGCGAGCGATCCGGCGTTCACGTCGACCGCGAGATCGGCGAACTCACCCGTGACGTCGAGCTGCCCGGCGTGCAGCGTCAGCTCGGCATCCACGCCCTTCAGATCGAGCGGCAGCACGAGTGTCACCCGCTCGTCGCCGCGCAGCCAGTCCGGACTCCACCAGCCGAACCCGCGATCGGGGCCGCGGACCTCGAGCCGGCCGTCATCGGCTCGCAGGGTCCACCCGCCGGTCGACGCACCCTCGACCCGAAGCTCGGCGTCGTCGACGTCGTCGAACACGATGCGCATGTCCGCCCCGCCCACCTCGACGTCCATCGAGCTCACGCCGCCGACATCCGCGGTCAGCTGCCCCGACTGCGGGCCCATCTGCTGCAAGCCGGTCACGGCTGCGGATGCCGCTGAGCCGAGCAGCACGACTCCGCCGACTGCGGCGATCACCGTGGTGATCGC
>NZ_MJIR01000052.1:0-22245 GCF_001878835.1 Microbacterium sp. AR7-10
CGCTCATCGCGCCACCGCTGCTGAACGGACTCGGATCCCTGACGCCGGGCGGCGCGGGAGATTCGGCAGCGGTGGCGCCGGCAGCCGACGGCGTCGACGCCGCCCCCCGCAGCGGGCAGGCGGAGTACGGGGGCGATGCTGTCGACGCATCGGAGGCGTCGGGCGGGGCGGTGGCGCCGCGTGACGACAGCGGCGGCACGGGGGCGGATCTGCCGTTCGCGACTCTGGACGACACGAGGGAGATCATCGTCACGGCCGAGATGTCGCTGCGGGTGAGCGATGTCACGAGAACGGCGAGCGACATCGCCGCTCTGGCCGCCGAGCACGACGGCTTCGTCGAATCCGCCTCGCTCGGGCTGGATCCGAGCGCGGACGGCATCGCACCCGAGCAGCCGCGCGAGGCGGGCACCGGGTGGATCAGCATCCGGATTCCCGCCGCCGATGTGAACGAGGTGATGGACGCCCTGGGCGCGGATGCCGAGGTGCTGCGCTCGACGATCTCGCGAGATGACGTCACGTCGACCGCCGTCGATCTGCGCGCGCGGATCGCCTCAGCCCGCACCTCGGTCGAGCGTCTCACCGAACTCATGAGCAGGTCCGGCTCGGTGGCGGACCTGATCGCCGCAGAATCCGCGCTGAGCGAGCGCCAGGCGCAGCTCGAAAGCTACGAGCAGCAGCTCGAGACGCTCGATGAGCAGGTCGCCCTGTCGACGATCTCGATTCAGCTGACCGAGCGGACGAGCGCGGCCGACCCGGATCCGGCCGGTTTCGGCGACGGGCTGCTGGCCGGGTGGAATGGGCTGGTGGCGAGCATGAACGGATTCGTCGTCGTTCTCGGGTTCCTCCTGCCCTGGCTCGGCGTCGCCGCGATCGCGCTGCTCGTCATCTGGCTCATCCGACGCCGTCGGCGCGGGCGCACGGCCGACTGAGTCCGGCGGCCGCGCGGCCGAGAAGACCCTTCCACGCCCGTGCATCCGTCGGGTAGCGTGCGGCCATGACAGCCACGACCTTCCTTCCCCGGTACGCGATCGTCACCGCATCCGACTCCGGGATCGGCGCCGCCACCGCCCTCGCCCTCGCCGACACCGGGATGGATGTCGGCATCACCTGGCACAGCGACGAGGAGGGTGCCGAGCGGACGGCGGCTGCGGTGCGCGAGCGAGGGCGCAGCGCCGCGGTCGCACGGTTCGATGCGACCGACCTCGACCGCGTGGCCGGGGTGGTCGACTCTCTCGCGGAACGCCTGGGCGGGCTCGACGTGTTCGTGAACAACGCGGGCGCGAGCGTGCCCCGTCCGTTCCTCGACGTGCCGCTGAGCGAATGGCGAGGGACGGTAGCGTTGAACCTCGACGGGGCCTTCGCAGGGATGCAGGCCGCCGCGCGGCGCATGGTCGCCGCGGGCATGGGTGGCCGGATCATCGCCGTGACGAGTGTGCACGCGCACCAGCCGCGGGTGGGCCTGGCTGCCTACATCGCGGCGAAGCACGGGCTGTCCGGACTGATCAAGACCATGGCGCAGGAGCTCGGTGCGCACGGCATCACGGCCAACGCCGTGGCGCCCGGTGAGATCGCGACGGCTGCGAGCGGGCGCACGTCCGCCGATGCCGACCGCACCCACCGGCCCGGTGTGCCGCTCGGGCGACCGGGCAAGGCCGAGGAGGTCGCGGCCGTGATCGCCTTCCTCGCCTCAGCGGATGCGAGTTATGTGACGGGCGCGGACTGGAGCGTCGACGGCGGGATGCTGCAGATGGGCCCGCAGGCCGGATCGCACCTCGCAGATGACAGCTGGCGGGAGGGCTGAACCCGCGCCGGAACGCGATGAAGGCCCTCCGGATGCCGGAGGGCCTTCATCGTGTCGGTGACCCCAGCGGGATTCGAACCCGCGTTACCGCCGTGAGAGGGCGGCGTACTAGGCCGCTATACGATGGGGCCGTCACTGCAACCGTTCAAGTATGCCATGACGGATCTCACCGCACAAAATCAGCCCGATGCTCTCAGCCGAGCATGTCCTTCACGAGCGGGACCACCTTCTCGCCGTACAGCGCGATCGAGTCCATCATCGTCTGGTGAGTGACGGCGTTCTGGTCGTACTTCAGGTCGAAGCGGTCGACGTCGAGGGTTCGCAGGGTGCCGACGATCTTGCGCGCGACCGTCTCGGGCGAGCCGACGTACAGCGCGCCTCCCTCAATCTCGCGCTCGAAGTCGCCGACCGCGGGCGCCGGCCACCCGCGCTCCTGACCCAGCCGGGTGCGCATCGCGAGCCACCCGTCATGCGTCAGAGCGCGGGCCTGCTCGTCGGTCTCGGCCACGAGCCCAGGCGAGTGCACGGCGACCGGCTGGTGCGGCACGCCGAACTGGTCCTGGGCCCTGGTGAACAGATCGATGTACGGCGCGAAGCGTGCCGCGGGACCGCCGATGATCGCGAGGAACAGCCCGAAGTTGTAGCGCGCCGTGCGCACCACGGAGTCGGGGCTGCCGCCGACTCCGACCCAGGTGGGGATTCCGTCGGCCGTCGTCGGGAAGACCCTCTGGTTCTCCAGAGCCGCGCGCGTGCTGCCCTGCCAGGTCACCGGCTCTTCCTTCAGCAGCTGCGAGAGCAGGTCGAGGCGCTCCTCGAACAGCTCCTCGTACTGGCGAAGGTCGAAGCCGAACAGGGGGAACGACTCGATGAACGAGCCGCGCCCGGCGACGATCTCCGCGCGGCCGTTCGAGACGGCGTCCAGGGTCGAGAAGCGCTCGAACACCCGCACCGGGTCGTCCGAGCTGAGGACGGTGACGGCGGAGCCCAGCCGGATGCGGTCGGTCCGTGCGGCGATGGCGGAGAGCACGACCTCGGGGCTGGAGACCGCGAAGTCCGGGCGGTGGTGCTCGCCCAGACCGAAGAAGTCGAGTCCCACACTGTCGGCGAGCACGGCTTCGTCGACGATGTCGCGGATCACCTGAGGATGGGGAACGCTCTCGCCGTCGGCGTCGGTGGTGACTCCGCCGAACGTGTCTAGGCCGAATTGAATGCCAGTCATGTAGAACGCAACGGACTCTCGGCGGGATTCATTCCCCTGAATACAACACTCGGGAATACAGCGCCCGGGCAAGAAGAAGGCCCTCCGAGAATCGGAGGGCCTTCTGTGTCGCTGTGACCCCAGCGGGATTCGAACCCGCGTTACCGCCGTGAGAGGGCGGCGTACTAGGCCGCTATACGATGGGGCCGTTCGGCCCGAAGGGCCGATCTGGCAACCGTGCAAGTCTGGCACGGGGTGGGCCGCTGCTCCAAATCGCGGCCGCGCGAGCACGCATCACGGGCGTGTCGCGGCAAGAGGGTTGCCCGAATCCGCGCCACGAGGTTGACTCTCGCCATGCGCATCATGAGACACGAACATGCGGCCCTGCGAGTCGAGCACGCGGGCCGCACCCTCATCATCGATCCGGGGACGTTCACCGCTGCTCTCACCGACCTCGGCGACGTGGTCGCCGTCGTGATCACCCACGAGCACCCGGACCATTGGACGACGGAGCACCTCGATCGCATCCTGCGCGCTGCACCAGGCATCCCGATCCTCAGCACGGCGCACGTGGCGGCTGCCGCTGCGGACCACGACGTCACGGTCGTCCAGCCGGGCGACGCGGTGAGCGTCGACGGCTTCGAGTTGCGCTTCTTCGGCGGCGAGCACGCGGTCATCCACGAGAGCATGCCTCGGGTCGAGAATCTCGGCGTTCTCGTCAACGACGAGCTCTACTACCCCGGCGACTCCTACGCGATCCCTGAAGACGTCGAGGTGAACACGCTCGCCGCTCCGATCGGCGCGCCGTGGCTGAAGATCGGCGAGGCGATGGACTTCGTCCTCGCGGTCGCGCCTCGCCGCTGCTTCGGCACGCATGACATGACACTGTCGAGCATCGGCCTCGCCATGCATCGTCAGCGCCTGCAGTGGGCCACCGAACAGGGCGGCGGGACGTTCTCGGCGCTGGACCCCGGCGACGTGCTCGAGGGGTGAGGTGGGCGATTCGCCCCGCGCCGAGCGTCGACTCGGATCCGGTCTAGTCCGCGCGCTTCTGGAAGACCAGGCCCCGCTGCTCGCACAGATGGACGTCCTCTCCCCCGATGATCGTCCCGAGCTTCGACACCTCGGTGAGGACATCGCGAGCGCGCTGTCAGCTGATTGAGGGCTGAGCCGCCCGCACGCGCAGATCGCGGGCGAGGTCGTCGCGCGATTCGATCACGAGACGGCGCAGCGCACCCGGAGCATCCGCGTTCTGCTCGAGCCAGGCGTCGACGGCGTCAGTGCTGTCCGTCGCCGGGAAGAGACCGAGCACCAGGCGCTGGGCGAGTTCGATGCTCCGCTCGGCCCAGACGCCCCGGATCCGCTCGAAGTACTGCGCGTCGAAACCCGCGATGAGGTCACGACGCCCGCCGGCGCGGAAGCCGGCGATGGTCGCGTCGAGGTGGTCGTTGCTCAGGCTGAGGTCGTCCCACGCCGCCTCCCACGCCGCGGCGCGGGTCGAGGCGTCGGGCCGGGATGCCAGGGCGCGGATCTCAGCGGTGCGGCCCGCCGCCGTGTCGTCTGACGCGCGTTCTGCTGCGATCTGCTCGGCATCCGCGTGTCCCGTGGTCGCGAGGGCGGTCAGCAGGAGCCAGCGCAGATCGGCGTCGATGGGAAGTCCCTGCGGGGCGTCGCCGCCGAGGATCGCCCGGACATCGTCGGCGCGGGAGCCGTCGAACGCAGAGGCGGTGGCGAAGGCGCGCGCCCACGACAGCTGAGCGTCGCTGCCGGGATCGGCGCCCTGCAGCGCGGCCCAGGTCGAGTCGACCCAGGAACGGCGCTGCTCTGCGCGCTCGTCGTCGACGACGTAGTGCGTGATCGCGAACGCGGCGTTAAGCAGCGTCGCGCTGAGCAGCGCCACGTTCGGCTCGGCGGGCGCGTGCGCCCGCACGATGTCGAGGTAGCGGGTCGCGGACAGCTCGCCGTCGCGGGTGGCGTTCCACAGCGACGACCAGATGAGCCCGCGCGCGAGCTCATCCGAGACAGTCGACAGCGAGGCGGCGACGGTGTCGAGCGAGCGCTCATCGAGGCGCACCTTGGCGTAGGTGAGATCGTCGTCGTTGAGGAGCACGAGATCGGCATCCGGGATCTCGACGTCGGTGCGCTCCCGCTCGACCGTCAGCTCGATGCGCTCCCGCAGGGCGAGGCCGCCGTCGACGAGGTCGTACAGCCCCACCCGCAGCCGGTGCGGACGTGGAGCGATGTCACCGCTGTCCTGCACGAGCACACGTCGTCCCTCGGCATCCTCCTCGAGCCACAGCGCCGAGACTCCGCTGGTCTCCAGCCACGACTGCGACCACTCGCGCAGGGGCTGGCCGGAGGCAGCCTCGAGCTCGTCGAGCAGGTCGTCCAGCGTGGTGTTGCCGAACGCGTGCGCGGCGAAGTAGCGTCGGGCGCCCTCGAAGAAGGCGTCCTCGCCGACGAACGCGACCAGCTGCTTGAGCACCGAGGCGCCCTTCGCGTAGGTGATGCCGTCGAAATTCAGTTTCGCGGCCTCGAGATCGGGGATGTCGGCGACGATCGGGTGCGTGGTGGGCAGCTGATCCTGCCGATACGCCCAGGTCTTCCGACTGTTGGCGAATCGTGCCCAGGCGTCCGTGAATCGGGTCGCGGCTGCGGCGGCGTGCGTGCCCATGTAATCGGCGAACGACTCCTTGAGCCACAGGTCGTCCCACCAGCGCATGGTCACGAGATCGCCGAACCACATGTGGGCCATCTCATGCAGGATCGTGTTCGCGCGGGCGCCGCGCTGCGCGTCGGTCGCGGCTCCCCGGTTGATGTACGCCTCGGTGAAGGTCACCAGGCCCGGGTTCTCCATCGCGCCGAGGTTGTACTCCGGCACGAAGATCTGATCGTACTTGCCCCACGGATACGGGTAGGCGAACGCGTCGGAGAAGAAGTCCAGGCCCTGACGGGTGACCTCGAGGATCTCATCGGCTTCCAGGTGCTCGGCGAGCGAGGCGCGGCACAGCACACCGAGGGAGATGCTCTGATCGTCTCGCGACCATTCGCCGTCGATCCGCGCATAGGGCCCGGCCGCGACCGAGGTGATGAAGCTCGAGATGGGCAGGGTGGGCGCGAACTCCACGGTCTGCACGCCGATCCCCGGCGTCACGTGCGCCGGCGACTGGTTCGAGAGCACGTGCCAGCCGGCGGGAGCGACCACGCGGAACGTGTACGAGGCCTTCAGGTCGGGCTGCTCGAAGCACGCCATGACCCGGCGCGAGTCGGCCGGCTCGTATTGCGTGTACAGATACGTCTCGCCGTCGACCGGGTCGTGGAATCGGTGCATGCCCTCGCCCGAGCGGCTGTACGCCGCGACGCCCTCGACGCGCACGACGTGGGAGCCGCCGAGCCCGTCGAGCAGGATGCGCGCGCCGTCCCAGCGCACCTCCCGCTCTTCTCCGTCGACCGTGACACGGTCGACGGACTCGCCGATGAAGTCGAGCCAGGTCTCAGCCTCTGTCGCGTCGAACGTCAGCGTCGTCGTGGTGGAGAAGCCGGTGCGGGCACGCTCGGGGGCACCCGCGAGGTCGAGTTCGACGCGCACCTCGCGCAGCGTGATCGACGCTGCGCGGCGGGCGGTCTCGTCGCGGGACAGATTGGCGGAGCTCATTCGTCCATGGTGTCACGTCGCAGGCCCTCACGCAGTGGCCTGCACCCGCGCCTTCGCGAGGGCCTGCTCGAGGTCGGTCAGCAGATCGTCGACGTTCTCGAGGCCGATGGACAGCCGCACGACATCGGCGCCGGGTCGCGCATCGGGCGCGACCGGGCGGTGGGTGAGGGCTGCCGGATGCTGGATCAGAGAGTCGACCCCGCCGAGCGATACGGCATGCGTGAACAGCCGGACCGCGCCGGTGAGCGCCTCGGCGGCGGCGTACCCGCCGGCGAGCCGGATGGAGATCATCGCTCCCCCGCCGCGCATCTGCCGACCGATGAGGCCGCGCTCGTCATCGAACTCGGGGTAGAGAACCTCACTGACCGCCGGGTTCTCGCGAAGCGAGTGAGCCAGTGCGCGTGCCGAGCTCTGCTGGGCGTGGATGCGCATCGGCAGCGTGGCGAGGCCGCGGTGCAGCAGGTAGGCGCCCAGCGGGTGCAGCAGAGCGCCGGTGATCGCCCGCACCCGACGCAGAGCCTCGGCCGTGCGCTCGCTGCACGAGATCACCCCGGCGATGACATCGCCGTGGCCGCCGATGTACTTCGTCGCGCTGTGCATCGACATGGCCGCCCCGAGATCGAGGGGGTTCTGCAGCAGCGGCGTCGCGAACGTGTTGTCGACGAGCACCGGGACGCCGTCGGACTGCGCCACGACGGCCGCGATGTCGACGAGATCGAGCGTCGGGTTCGCCGGGGTCTCGAGCACGATCATGCCGGTGTCCGGTCGGATGCTCGCCGCCACCTCGTGCTCGTGGCAGAACGTCACCTCGGCGCCGAGCAGTCCGGAGTCGAGCAGGTGGTCGGTGCCGCCGTAGAGCGGGCGCACGGCCACGATGTGCCGCTTGCCGACAGCGGTGGTGTGGGCGAGGATCGCCGCGGTCATGGCCGCCATCCCGGAGCCGAACGCGACGGACGCCTCGGAGTGCTCGAGCTCGGAGAGCGCCTCCTCGAAGCGCGCGACCGTGGGGTTCCACAGCCGGGCGTACACGTTGCCGCCGTCGGGCAGGGGGTGACCGCCCGTGGCCATGGACTCGTACGAGTCGCCGCCGTGCAGGATGTCGGGCAGCGGATTCGTCGACGACAGGTCGATCGGGGCGGCGTGGACGCCGAGGGCGCCGAAGTCGGCGCGGCCGGCGTGGACGGCAACGGTGTCGGGGTGCAGCGGCATGTCGGACATGCCATCGATCCTGCTCTCCTCGCTCACCGCAGTCCAGCCGAGTTGTCGCGGGCAGTCGGAGAGCGCGCGTAAGTTGTTTCCTGAGCAACGCGACATCGATCTCGGGAGCACACGTTGGCAGCAGCACAGCAGGGCGTCGTCGACGAGCTCGATCTGCGCATCCTCGGAGCGCTGATGGACGACCCGCAGGCTCCCATCAAGGACGTGGCGCAGGCGCTGGGCATCCCGGCATCCACCTGCGCCTTCCGGCTGCGCACGCTGCGCGGCCGCGGCGTGATCTCGGGCTCCCGACTCGAGATCGACCCCGCCGCGGTGGGCGCGCCCGTGCAGGCGATGATCCGCGTGCGCCTGGGCAATCACAGCAGGGATGGCGTGGAGGCCCTGTTCGACGCCCTGGTGGCGACCCGAGGAGTGCTGCAGGTCTTCCACATCGCCGGCGCCGACGACTTCCTCGTGCATGTCGCCGTGGCCGACGCCGCAGCGCTGCGAGACATCGTGCTCGAGCGCATCACGGTGCACGACATCGTCAGGGCCACGGAGACACAGCTGGTGTTCGAGCTGCGCGAGGGCGCCGGCGTGCTCCCTCGCGCGTGACGCTCAGCGCTCGTCCGAGACCTCACCGGCCCGACCGTCGAGCGGCCGTGCGGCGAAGCGACGGGTGCTGAGCCACAGGATCACGCCGACGGCCAGCAGGATCCCCGCGAAGAGCCAGACGATCGGTCGCTGCTGACTGAGCAGCACGAGGCAGGAGATCACGCCGAGCACGGGCACGAACGTCCACACCCGGAAGTGCTCGTGCTGCACCCTGTCGCGGCGCAGCACCAGCACCGACACGTTCGCGCTGATGAAGACCAGGAGAAGCAGCAGCACCACGGTCTCGGCGAGGGTTCCGAGGTCGCCGACGAGGGTCAGCAGCATCGCGACGCCCGTGGTCGCGACGATCGCCACCCACGGCGTGCGCCGTCTGGGCAGCACGCGACCGAGCGGCGAGGGCAGCAGGCCCTGCTCGGCCATGCCGAACGCGAGCCGACTGGCCATGATCATGGTGAGCAGCGCGCCGTTGGCGACGGCGATGAGCGCGATGAGGCTGAACAGCCACGACGGCACGCTCACCCCGGTCGCCTCGACGACGGCCAGCAGCGGGCCGGATGACTCCTGCAGCTCGTCTGCGGGCAGCGCGGCGGCGCTGGCGACGCCGACGAGCACGTAGACGATGCCCGCCGTGACCAGCGCTCCGAACAGCGCTCGCGGGTAGACCCGACTGGGCTGCTTGACCTCTTCGATCACGTTCGCGGAGGTCTCGAACCCGACGAACGAGTAGTAGGCGACGATCGCACCGCCGAGCACCGCACCCGCGACGCCGACGCCGTCGGGCAGCTCGGTGGCGCGGCCGAGATCTCCGCCACCCCGGCCGACATACATGGCGACCACGACCATGACGATGACGAGCCCGGAGAGCTCGACGGCGGTCATCACGAGGTTGGTGCCCATCGATTCGCGGATGCCCCTGGCGTTGAGCAGACCGACGAGAACGAGGAAGACCATCGCCGCGGGGATGACGGGCACATCGATGAAGGTGGCCAGGTAGTCGCCGGAGAACGCGATGGCGAGGCCCGCCGCGCTGACCACGCCGGCCGCGAGCATGCTGAACCCGACCAGGAAAGACAGCAGCGAGCTGCGGAACGCGCGCTCCGCGAACACCGCCGCTCCCCCGGCTCGCGGGTACTTCGTCACGAGCTCGGCGTAGGAGCCCGCAGTCAGCAGTGCGAGCAGCAGTGCGACGATCAGGGGCGCCCACAGCATGCCGCCCGCGCTCTCGGACAGCACGCCCATGAGCGCGTATATCCCGGCGCCGAGCACGTCACCGAGGATGAACGCGAACAGCATCGGCCCGCTGATCGCTCGACGCAGCCGTGGGGGGTTCTCAGCGGTCTCCATGCTCCTGACGCTAGGGGCGCCCGACCGCAGCCGCACACGCCTTGACACTCGAGGGATGCTGCGGCTACGTCGTCACCGCTGCTCGACTACACCGTCGTATCGGCCTCACGACGCGGCAGCACCCAGCCCGCGCGCGGGAAGTGGCACGTGTATCCGTTCGGGTAGCGCACCAGGTAGTCCTGGTGCTCGGGCTCGGCCTCCCAGAACGGACCAGCGGGCTCGATGGTGGTCACGGCGGGAGCGGGCCACAGCCCCGATGCGTCGACATCGGCAATGGTCTCGCGCGCCACGCGCTCCTGCTCCGCGTCGAGCGGGAAGATCGCCGAGCGGTAGCTGGTTCCGATGTCGTTGCCCTGGCGGTTCAGCGTCGAAGGGTCGTGGATCTGGAAGAAGAAGGCGAGGATGTCGCGGTACGTCGTCTGTGCGGGATCGAAGACGATCTCGAGCGCCTCGGCGTGCCCGGGGTGGTTGCGGTAGGTCGCGTGGTCGTTCTCCCCGCCCGTGTAGCCGACGCGCGTCGCCAGCACGCCGGGCTGACGGCGCACGAGATCCTCCATGCCCCAGAAGCATCCGCCGGCCAGCACGGCCGTCTCGGTGCCGTCTCGGCGGGTGATCTCTCCGGTGTCGCTCGCTCCGCTGGTCATGCGCTTCTCCTCGTAGGTCGTGACGGGACTCGCCTGTCCCCGTTCTCTCCATTCTGCATCCGCTCCTGGGCTGTGGGGCAGGTCGGCGGGTCCACCTGCCGGGAATGCGCCGCGCACCGTCTAGGTTGGTGCTCAGAGCCGCCTGCCGGCCGGTGACCGCATCGGAGGAGAGAAATGCGTCCTTATCTCGACAAGTCCGCGCCTGACGTCTGGAAGGCCGCCGGAGAGTACTCCCGTGCCGTGGCGGGCGAGGCCGAGCGACGCGGGCTCTCGCTGCAGGAGAGCGAGTTCATCAAGGTGCGCGCGTCGCAGATCAATGCCTGCGCGTTCTGCCTCGATCTGCACACCCGCGAGGCACGCAGCGCCGGCATCCCGCAGCAGAAGATCGATCTGCTTCCCGCGTGGCGGGAGACGACGCTCTACTCCGAGCGCGAGGCCGCCGTGCTGGCCGTGGCCGAGGCGGCGACGCGCATGCCGCTGACCGAGGAGTCGAAAGCCGACCTGTCCGGCGCTCGCGCCGTTCTGGGAGACGACACCTTCGCTGCCGCCGAGTGGGTCGCGCTGACCATCAACATGTTCAACCGCATCTCGATCCTCAGCGAGCACCCCGTGCGACCCCGCGGCGACGACGGCAAGGTGCTGTCATGACCGAGGAGCGCTTCATCGTGCGCCACCTTCCCGACGAGTCGCGTTACGTGCTGATCGACCGCGGCGACGACGGCACGCAGTCGACGGAGATCGGCGAGGAGTCCTATGTCGACGTCGGCGACGAACGCGTGCTGTTCCACACCGGGGTCTCCGACGAGTACGGCGGGCAGGGTCTGGGGTCGACGCTGGTGCGCGCGGTCGTCGAAGACGTGATCGCCGCGGGCAAGAGCATCGTGCCGGTCTGCCCGTACGTGGTGGCGTGGCTGCCGAGGCATCCGGAGTATCAGCAGCACGTCGTCGAGCGCCGCAGCGAGCACGGCGACGCGATCCGGGCTCGGCAGGGCTGAGCTACACGCGCGGGCGCAGCCGCACACCCGGGAGCGGCGGCGCGGGCAGCGGGGCGAGCCGGCCCTCCGGATACGGTCCGAACAGCACCGGTTTGCCCTCGTCACGCGGATCGGCCTGCTCGAAGCCGAGCTCAGCCTGATAGCGGCGGCGGAACTCCTCGATCTCATCGTGACTGCGTCCGATGAAGTTCCACCACATCACGATCTGCTCGCCCAGTGGCACACCCCCGAGCAGGATCACGCGCGCGCCCTCGGCGCCCGCCTCGATGGTCATGGTGTCGGCGCCGGTGGGCACATAGCCGAGCTCCCGGTGCTGCACCGAGGCGCCGTTCAGGACGATCGATCCGGTCTCGGCGAGGGTGGCGTGCTCGAAATCGCGACGCACCGGTAGCCGTACGCGGGCGCCGGGCTGCAGCGTCAGCTCCGCGCCGAGCATGTCGGGTGTGCGGGTGTCGACCGGCGAGGTCGAGCCGAGCAGCGAACCGATGAACACTCGCACGCTCGCCCCGGGCAGGTCGACGGGCTCGGGCGCGTAGTGCGCGAACCCGTGCTCGGTGAACCGCGTCGCGTCGGGAAGGGCGTACCAGAGCTGCACGCCGTGCAGCACCGTGGTGTCGGGCGTGCTGATCTCCTGATGGGTGATGCCCTGACCTGCGACCATCAGGTTCAGCTCACCCGGCAGCACAGCCGCGGCGACCCCGTTCGAATCGAGATGGTCGATCCGCCCGGTGAACAGCCACGACACCGTGGCGAGTCCTGTGTGGGGATGGCGCGGCACCTCCATCCCGCCGGTCTCGGCGACGTCGTCGGGGCCGTAGTGATCGAGGAAGCACCAGGCGCCGACGAGCGATCGACGCTTCTGCGGCAGAGTCCGGTAGACCGTCATCGCCCGGATACCGCCGAGCGGCACCTCCCGAGGGGTGAGGACCTCCACGGAGGTGCAGGGCTCCCCCGGGTCGAGAACGCTCAGCGAGGGGTTCTTCTCGAGATTGGTCATCGCGGCTCCTCGGGCTGTTGCGACGTCATGCGGGATGACGTCAGCGTAGCCGCGAACCACGCGGCTCGGGTCATGCCTCGGTGGCGCTGCCGCGCTGGAGGGCACTTCCGGCCGCCGAGGTCAACCCCCTCACCATCACGAGCCGCAGAGCCGACGCTGGAGAAGATCACGTGGCGCGGATCGCTCCGCCCACCCGATGTCAGGAGTCGACATGAGCACACCCGGTTCGGATCCACGTGAGCGTGAACCCGCAGCCGTCTCGGCGCAGCGAGGCCCCACGCAGCGCGAAGAGGCGCTGGAACGCGAACAGGAGCGCTTCGGTGGCTTCAAGTGGGGCTCCGCCTTCTTCGGCTGGCTCACCGCGACCGGAACGGCGGTTCTGCTGACGGCGCTGCTGAGCGCGGTCGGGGCGGGCCTCGGGCTGGGTGTCGCCGAAGGCGACGTCGAGGATGCCGCTAACGAGATCGGTGCGAATGCCCAGACCGTCACCATCATCGGTGCGATCGCTCTGGCCGTCGTGCTGTTCATCGCCTACTACTGCGGCGGCTACGTCGCCGGTCGGATGGCGCGGTTCTCCGGGGCGAAGCAGGGTCTGGCCGTCTGGGTCTGGGCCATCGTCATCGCGATCGTGGTGGCCATCGTCGCCGCTGTGGCCGGTTCGCAGTTCAACGTCCTCGGTCAGCTGAACAGCTTCCCGCGTATCCCCGTGGACGAGGGCAGCCTCACGGTCACCGGCATCATCACCGCGATCGTCGTCGCTCTCGTCAGTCTGGGCGGCGCGATCCTCGGCGGCATCGGAGGCATGCGCTACCACCGCCGCGTCGACCGCGTGGGACTCGGACGATGAACCGCCGGCTGGCAGGGGCGGCGACCGCCTCTGCCGCGGCCCGACAGGAGGGCAACCCATGATCGACGCATACCGGATCAACAGCCTGTTCGATGCTGAGGTCGTCGACGCCGACGGGTCGAGAATCGGCACGGTGAAGCACGTGTACGTCGACCCCGACGGCGGCCAGCCGCTCTATGCCGGCGTCACCACCGGCTGGTTCGGCAGAGGGGAGTCGTTCGTGCCACTGCGCGACGCCGAGTTCGACGGCGAGGTGCTGCACGTCACATACGACAAGGACACGATCACGCACGCCCCGCGCATCGATGCCGACGGCACTCTGACCGACGACGACATCGACCGCATCCAGGATCACTACGACGGCGAACGCGAAGACGACTCGCGCGTCGACGACTCGCGCGTCGACGAGCACGACGCGCGTCCACGTGCGGACGAGCGTGGCGCGAGCCAGGACGACGCTCGGACGGGCCCCGATGTGGTGAACGACCAGCGGCCGCCACGCAAGCGCATCCGCATCCACCGGTACGTCATCGCTGACCAGCGGGCAGACGCCGCTCCCCTGGCGCACGATGACGCGACACCGGATGGAGTCAGGGCCGATCAGGCTCGGTACGAGCCGGCGGAGCAGCCGCCGGTCGACCGGACCGACGAGCCGCGCTCCAGCTGACGCTCCGGCTCACCGGCTGACGGCGCGCGCTCGTCCGGTCGACGCGCTGCGGTGTCCTCCCGAGCCGAAGGTAGAGCACGATCAGGCCGACGGCCGCCGCCACGGCGAGAGCCAGCGCCGCGCTGCCGGAGTCGACGAACGCCCCGGTGAGCGACAGCCACGCCGGGACGGCGGCCGTGGCGATGCCCTCACCGACCGCGATGGCACCGGTGAACCGTGCCAGGTGGGTCCTGCCGAGGCCGAGCAGCAGGAAGAACAGCAGCCAGAGCAGCGCCCAGAGCACCCAGATCACCGCGAAGACGCGGCCGCCCGCAGCCCAGGTCCTCTCCGCGAAGCCGATCGCCGCGACCGCGACGAAGAGCGAGAACCAGCCGAGACCTGTGGCGGGCAGATCCGCCAGGGCGTTGATGCCCACCCAGAGGTAGGTGAAGCCGAAGAGGTACAGGCCGCTCGCGGCGAAGATCACCGCCGGGTCGTCGTTCGCTGTCATGACCATGACGGTGGGGGTGATGACCTGCATGGCGCCGACGAACAGATTGAGCGGAGCTGCGGCTCGGGGGTCATCGCGCCGAGCAGCATGATGCCGTTGATGATCAGCACGGCACCGGCGTAGAAGAGCCCGATGTCGGACATCTGGTCGCTCCTTCGAGAAGGGCGATGGCCGGCATTGCGTACGAGGCCATCGCGGGTGGGGGGCATCGGCCCGACGATGGCGTCGACAACCATCTCGTACGGCGCGACCGCGATGATCGTGCAGCCTGATCGGAATGTAGTCGAAAGCGCGTCGCCGCCCGCAGGCGGCCGCGGCACTTCCGATCCGATCCGGATCTGCCTCCGAACCACTCGACAAGCGGCCCTCGGGCCGATCCGAGGATCGGGGAACAATGTCGAAACAGAATCGACGCGGCGCGTTCGCCGCAGTCGCCGGGGTGGTCAGCGGCCTGGTGTTCCTCGCCGCCGCGGAGTTGTCGGCGCTGCTGGTGGCCCGCGATGCGAGCCCGCTGCTGGCCGTCGGCTCGTTCGTCATCGACGTCGTTCCGCAGCCTGTCAAGGAGTTCGCCATCTCGACGTTCGGCGAGTTCGACAAGGTCGCGCTGCTGATCGGTCTCGGTCTCGCGGTCGTCATCGCATCAGCGGCCGCAGGCGTCCTGCAGCTGGTGCGGCCACCGCTCGGCGCGACCGCGCTCGGCATCGCAGGGGCGGCATCCGTGGCCGCGACGACGACGCGAGCCGGGGTGACCCCGCTCGCCTTCCTTCCCTCGGTGCTCGGTGCGGTCGCGGGAATCGCGGCGCTCGTCCTCCTGTGCCGACGGCTGCGCACCTGGCAGCGCGCCGCCGCCATCCCCGACTCCGACGCGGGTGGCGACGACGGCGCGGACGGCGCAGCCGACGGCGTGTCGGTCGACCGGCGCCGGTTCTTCGCGCTCGCCGGCATCGCCGGTGCCTCCGCGCTGGTCGTGGGGATCACCTCCCGCGTGGTCAGCGCGACGAGCTCGTCCGTGGCGGCGATCCGCAAGGGGCTGCGACTGCCACCGGCGCGGACATCCGTGACCATCCCCGACGGAGCCGAGCTCGACATCCCGGGAATCTCGCCGCTGTTCACGCCGAACGCCGACTTCTACCGGGTCGACACCGCTCTCACCGTGCCCACGGTTGACCCCGCGAGCTGGCGGCTCGTGATCGACGGCATGGTCGACAAGCGAGTCGAGCTCTCGTTCGACGAGCTGGTGGAGATGGGACTGGACGAGTACGTGATCACCCTGACCTGCGTCTCGAACGTCGTAGGCGGCGATCTGGTCGGCAACGCGATGTGGCTGGGTGTGCCGATCCGAGATGTGCTGCGGCTCGCCGGCCCGCAGACCGACGCCGACATGGTGCTGTCGCGTAGCGTGGACGGCTACACCGCCAGCACCCCGCTGTCGGCGCTCACCGATGCCGGCCGCGATGCGATCCTCGCCGTCGGCATGAACGGACAGCCGCTCCCGCTCGAGCACGGATTCCCCGTCCGCATGGTGGTGCCCGGGCTGTACGGGTACGTGTCGGCGACGAAGTGGGTCACCGAGCTGAAGGTCACCACGTTCGAGAAGGACGAGGCGTACTGGACGCCGCGCGGCTACAGCGCGCAGGCCCCCATCAAGTTCTCGTCGCGCATCGACACCCCGAAGATCGGCAAGAGCGTCGCGGCCGGACGCATCCCGATCGCCGGTGTCGCCTGGGCGCAGACGGTGGGCATCGAAGCCGTCGAGGTGCGCATCGACGACGGCGAATGGCAGCGAGCAACGCTGTCCGCTCCGATCAGCACCGACACCTGGGTGCAGTGGATGCTGGAATGGGATGCCACCCCCGGCACCCACTACGTCACCGTGCGCGCGATCAACAAGAACGGCGAGATGCAGATCCAGGAGAGCGCCCCCATCGCCCCCGACGGATCGACGGGCTGGCAGCGATCCCTGATCGCCGTGAGCTGAGTTTCGCGCCGCAGAATGAGGAAACCCCCGCCTGAGCGGGGGTTTTTCTCTGCTGGGGTACCTGGACTCGAACCAAGAACAACTGAACCAGAATCAGCCGTGTTGCCAATTACACCATACCCCAAGGGCGAAACCGGAGCCTCGCACCGAGAGTCAAGCTTACCCGAGCCGCCCGCAGATGGCGAATCGACGCCGGATACCCGGGCGTGGCGCGTCCGCCTCGATCACAGCTCCCCCATCCGGGCCGGTTTCGTCCACCGCAGGAACACCGTCGATCGTGTGATGCGCGCGAGATCCGCCAGCAGAGCGCCGACCTTCGTGCCGATGCACAGGCTGAGGAACATCATCGGAGCCGAGGCCAGCGCCTGCGCGTCGAAGCTCGCCAGCGACACCAGACCCACGGTGCCGGGCACGAGCAGCAGAAACGCCGGCTGGAACGACACGGTGGCCGGAACCGCGAGCATCACGCGCTCGAGCACGCGGGCGGCGACGAACAGCACGGCTGCCGCGATCCCGATCGCGACCACGCTGCCGACCAGCGGACTGAACACAGCCAGCACGGCGTACGTGCCGGTCATCGCCATGATGCAGACGAGAGTCAGGCGGAAGCCCGACCCGAACGCCAGGCCGATGCCGACGGCCAGGACGACGACGGCGCCCCACGCGGTCCACAACGGGGGCAGCGCACCCCACCCCGCACTCTCGTTCGACAGCTGCACGGCATCGCCGACCAGCGCAGCCGATGCCGAGTCGATGCGAAGCCCCGTCAGCGCGGCGCCGGCATACAGGCCGGCGGCCATGAACGCCAGCATGATGAGTCCGTACATCAGTCGGGATGCGCCGGTCACGATGTCGGTCGAGGTCAACTCGAGCAGGGCGTTGGTGATCAGAGCACCGGGAACGAGGATGGCGACCGGTGCACACACCGCGAACAGCGGCACGGGCCCGAGATCGAGAGCGTTCGCGACGACCCCGACGAGCAGCGTCGACAGGAACGACGAGACGAACGGCGCCACTGCGGCCGCAGCGCGCACCCGCATCATCAGCATGGTCAGCGCACCCACCAGCAGGCCCACGACGAAGGCGAGCACGGCCGCCCACCACGGACAGCGGAACAGCACGGCCAGCGATATCGAGAGCAGACCGCATCCGATGACGCTCTGCAGACCCGGCATCCGCCGCGGGGTGGCGCGGATCGCGGCCATGCGCGCGGGTGCGGATGCCAGTGGCACCGTCCCCGACTCGAGGTCGCGCACCAGTCTGCTGGCGCGAGCGGACTGACGGAACGTGAGCGCCTCGCCCTTGCCGATCACCGTCGTGGTCGCCGACGCCGCACCAGGGCGGCTGACCATCACCATCTCCGGCAGGATCGCGAACTCCAGAGTCGTCTCGGGCGCCGCGCGACGGCTCACCTGCTCGAGCGATCCGCGCACGTCGGTCACCGACGTGCCGCACTCGAGCAGCAGGACACCGAGATCACCGAGGATCACGTCCGTCTCGGCGGCCGGCATCACGGCATCCGGCGCCGCCTGCGCTCTCACGCCAGGAAGTCGGCGAGCAGACGCAGCCGCCGCAGCGACTCGTCCTTGCCCAGCAGCTCCATCGACTCGAACAGCGGCGGCGACACGCGGCGTCCCGTCAGGGCCACCCGGGGCGGACCGTACGCGACGCGGGGCTTGAGGCCGAGTTCGTCGACGAGCTTCGCCGAGAGCGCCGCCTGAATGGCATCCGGGGTGAAGTCCTCGACCGGCTCGAGAGCGGCGATGCAAGCGGCGAGCACCTCCGCGGCGTTCGCCGGCAGGCCCTTGAGAGCGTCGGCCTCGTACGAGACGTTGTCGGTGAAGAGGAAGCCGAGCATGCCGGCCGACTCGCCCAGCAGCTGCATGCGCTCCTGCACGAGCGGCGCGGCACGGAAGGCCAGCACGATCTGCTCGTGCGTCGGCTCGCCGCCGAACACGTCGGCGGCGGCGAGGTACGGCAGCATCCGCTCGGCGAAGTCCTTCTCGTCGAGCATGCGGATGTGGTCGCCGTTGATCGACTCGGCCTTCTTCTGATCGAAACGCGCCGGGTTCGGGTTGACGTCGGCGATGTCGAACGCGGCGATGAACTCGTCGAGCGAGAACACGTCGCGGTCGGCGGCGATCGACCAGCCGAGCAGCGCCAGGTAGTTCAGCAGCCCCTCGTGGATGAACCCGCGGTCGCGGTGCAGGAAGAGATCGGCCTGCGGGTCGCGCTTGGAGAGCTTCTTGTTGCCGGTCTCGCCGAGCACGAGCGGCATGTGCGCGAAGCGCGGGACGAAGGTGGTGACGCCGGCCTCGATCAGCGCGTCGTACAGCGCGAGCTGGCGGGCGGTCGACGGCATGAGGTCCTCGCCGCGCAGCACGTGGGTGATGCCCATCAACGCGTCGTCGACGGGGTTCACGAACGTGTACAGCGGCACTCCGTTGGGCCGCACGACGACGAAGTCGGGGAACGAGCCGGCGGGGAAGGTGACCTCGCCGCGGATGAGGTCGACGTAGGTGAGGTCTTCGTCGGGCACACGCAGGCGCAGCGCGGGCTGACGCCCCTCGGCGCGGAAGGCGGCCTTCTGCTCGTCGGTCAGATCGCGGTCGAAGTTGTCATAGCCGAGCTGCTTCGCGCGACCGTTCGCCTCGTTGCGGGCATCGATCTCCTCGGCCGTCGAATAGCTCTCGTACAGCGCGCCGGTCGCCAGCAGCTTCTCGATCACACCGCGGTAGATGTCGTGCCGCTCGGACTGGCGGTAGGGCGCGTGCGGGCCGCCGACCTCGACGCCCTCGTCCCAGTCGATCTTCATCCAGGTGAGCGCGTCGACCAGCTGGCGGAAGCTCTCCTCGCTGTCGCGCGCGGCATCGGTGTCTTCGATGCGGAAGATCAGCTTGCCGCCGTTGTGGCGGGCGTACGCCCAGTTGTAGAGCGCCGTGCGCACCATGCCGACGTGCGGCAGGCCGGTCGGCGAGGGGCAGAAGCGCACGCGGACGTCGGATCCGGTGGCGGTGGTGGTGAGGGGATGCACGGTAGCCATATCCCCTCGAGTCTATCTGTGGCGGATGCTCGGCCCCGGCTCAGGCCGTGTCGCGGATGCGGCCGAACGGCGAGAGCGCGGTGATGGCGATCACGAGCACCAGCGCGACCGTGGCGAGGCCGCCGTAGCCGAACTCGGTGAGCACGATGCCCGCGCCTGCGGCGCCGACGGCGGCCGTGAGGCTCATCAGCGAGTCGCTGACTCCCTGACGCCGCGGGCGCATGAGCACCGTCGACGATTCGGTCAGCAGTGCCGCGCCGGCGACGGTCGCCGCGCTCCAGCCCAGTCCGAGCAGGATCAGCGCGACCATCACGCCCGCCGGATGCTCACCGGCGAAGATCGCCGTGAGCAGGGATGCGGTGAGAACGACCTGCCCGAGCAGCACGACCCGGATGCGGCCCCAGCGATCGGCGAGGATCCCGAACAGCGGGGAGAGACCATACATGCCGGCGACGTGCAGCGCGATCGTCACCCCGACCAGCAGTGTCACCTCCTGCGTCGACCCGTGGCCGCCGCCGTCGGCCATGTGCTTCAGATGGATCGGCGTCATGGCCATCACCGACGCCATCACGGCGTGCGAACCGGAGACGGCGAAGATCGCGTATCGCGCCACGACCGGACGGTCGATGTCGGCGCCGAGCACGGTGCCCTTCGCCGCCGATCCCGCCACGCGCATGGCGGTCAGCAGCGGGTCCGGGCGGAGCGCGATCACGTACAGCACCAGCGCGGCCGCCTGCGCAACGAGCGAGAAGAGGTACGAGCCGGTGAGCGGGGGCATCCCGATCAGCGCGCCGACCTCTTCGCCGAGCGGCAGCAGCAGCGGACCGGTGACCCCGCCGACCGTGGTCGACCAGACCACGATCGACAGATCGCGGCCCCGATGCTCGGGGGCGGCGAGATCGGTGGCGGCGAAACGCGACTGCAGGTTGCCGGCGTTGCCCATGCCGATCATGATGATCCCGACCAGGAGCAGCGGGAAGAAGCGCAGCGCGGCTGCGGTGATGACGATGCCGATGCCGATGAGGGCGAGCAGGTTGCCCGCGGTCAGCGACATCCGGCGGCCGCGGCGCGCGGCGAAGCGGGCCAGCGGGATCGCGAAAGCGGCGGCGCCCAGGGTGACCGACGCGGTCGCGAGGCCCGAGAGCGCATCATCGCCCGAGAGGTCGGCAGCGAGCAGGGCCCCGAGCGAGACGGTCGCGCCGAACGCAATGCCGCCCAGCACCTGCCCGGCGGCGAGCACGCCGACGGTGCGGCGCTGGACGGCGCGGAGGTCTTCGATCGGCTCGGTGCCCACCGCGCTCACGCGGCAGGCGAGGCGTCGCGCACGGGGTTGCGCAGCACGCCGATCCCACTGATCTCGATCTCGACGCTGTCTCCGGCGACGATTTCGCCCACGCCCGCAGGGGTGCCGGTCATGATCACGTCCCCCGGGAGCAGGGTGAACGCGGCGGAGGCGTACGCGATGATGTCGGCGACCGAGTGGATCATGTCGGTCAGCGGCGCCTGCTGGCGGACCTCGCCGTTCACCCGAGTCTCGAGCCGTGCGGTGGCGGCCTCGAATTCGGTCTCGATGATCGGGCCGAGCGGGCAGAACGTGTCGAAGCCCTTGCCGCGCGTCCACTGGCCGTCCTTGCGCTGCAGGTCGCGCGCGGTCACGTCGTTGCCGATCGTGTAGCCGAAGACGTAGTCGAGAGCGTTCTCGGCGCTGACGTTCTTGGCGATGCGACCGATCACCGCGACGAGCTCACCCTCGAACTCGGTGCGCTCCGAGATCGCCGGGCGCACGATGCTGTCGCCGGGGCCGACGACGGCGGTGTTGGGCTTGAGGAAGAGCAGCGGCTCCTCGGGGGCGACGTTGCCGAACTCCGCGGCGTGGTCGTGGTAGTTGCGGCCGACGCAGACGACCTTCGAGCGCGGGATCACCGGGGCGAGCAGGGCGACGTCGGCCACAGGCACGCGCTCCCCCATCGGCTGGTAGCCGGCGAACATGGGGTCGCCGTCGAGCACGACGATCTCGCTCTCGTCGAGGATGCCGTACCGGATGCCGTCGTTGTGACTGAAACGCGCGATCTTCACCCCGTCAGCCTATCCCCGCCCTCTGCCTTCCTCTCGTCCCTTCCCCCGTCCTTTCCTCCGCCGACACCCCTAGTTCGCGCTGACACCCCCATGCACGAACGTCCGCATGTGGGGGCGTGGGCGCGAAGTGGGGGTGCCGGGGCATGGCCTGGAGAGCGCGCGGAGAGAGATCACGAGCGAGGAACAGCGCACACGTCAGCCGGGCGGCCGGATGCCGAACGCGGCGAGACGTGCTCCGAGCGCGTCGGGTGTGCGGATGTGCTCGAATCCCCAACGCGCGAAGCTCCAGCCGGTGACGCCTCGGATGTCATCTTCTCGCTGCTTCTCGGCCAGCACCGCTTCATCTGGTGAAGTCTCGGTGCGAAGGTCGGGATCGAGGTACTTGTCCTTGCCATCGAACTCGCCGAACCGCCGTGTCCCCAGGAAGGCGAAGTCCGCCCAAGACCGATCGCCCTGCGCCCCGGTGGTGGGAACCTGCAGATCGTAGTTCGAGAAGCCCAGCTGGTGCAGCCGCACGCGGCTGACGCTCTCGCCGGGCAGCTGCGCCCTCCCGTCGGCGAACTCGGTGACCTCTCGGCCTTGACGCACGCCCCGCAAGCCAGGGCGGGCGAGTCGTCGGGCTTGGGTGCGCCACAGGGCATCCGCTTCCGCATCCACCACCTGCCCGCTTACGGTGCGCCTGCGCAGGGCCGCGTCGG